>CADBRF010000091.1 GCA_902796975.1 uncultured Coriobacteriaceae bacterium | reverse complement strand
GTGGGCAGGTCAGTTCATCACGTTGGGCTTGTGCCCCACCTCTCGGTTCAAGCGCAAATCCCGAAGTTTGATTTGATAGTACCGGTTGAGCGATAGAACGGCGGCCAACCAGCGCAAACGTGTTTCACACGGCACAAACGTGCAGCAAGGGAGAGATGTGTTTTTCAGCTTTTCATATCGCGGCTAGACTTGACGCGCACGAAGAAGTGGCCATCATAGTTCTGCCACTTTAGTACACGAGAGTGACTGAGCGTCCCTTTAGCAGATTCGAAACGTTTGACACATTCTTGACACATGGAATCGCCACTATACTTGGTGAATTATCTGATAAGGGGAGAGGTCTTATCCATGCTTTCATCTGACATGCTGATTGGCATCGCGATTCTTGTCTACTTCATCGTGGTGCTCACCATCGGTTTCGCCTACGCGAAGCGATCGAATTCGTCCTCATCGGAGTACTTCCTCGGCGGCCGAAAGGTGGGGCCCTGGTTTACAGCGCTCTCCGCTGAGGCTTCCGATATGTCTGGCTACCTGCTCATGGGCCTGCCCGGTCTCGCCTACTTCACTGGAGCGGCGGACGCTGGCTGGACCGTCATCGGCCTTGCGCTGGGCACTTACCTCAACTGGCTACTCGTTGCCAAGCGCCTGCGCCGCTACTCCGAGGTGGCAAACGACGCTATCACGGTGCCCGGGTTCTACAGCAACCGCTTCCACGATGACAAGAATGTTGTCGGCACGATTGCCGCCATCATCATCCTCGTCTTCTTCTGTGTCTACACGGGCAGCTGCTTCGTCACCTGCGGCAAGCTCTTCAACACCCTCTTCGGCATGGACTATTCGGTCATGATGGTGTTCGGCGCCATCATCGTCTTCCTCTACACCATGGTCGGCGGCTACCTCTCCGTTGTCGCCACCGATTTCGTCCAGGGCTGCCTTATGTTCTTCGCGCTCGCCGTCGTCGTCATTGGCTCCATCACCATGGCAGGGGGCGTGGGCAACACGGCCGCCTTCCTCTCCGATATCCCCGGTTACCTCTCGATGGTCCAGACGGCAACGCCCACGCTCGACGCCACTGGAACCCAGCTGGTGGAGGGCGGCGCACCCGTCTTCGGCATGGCTGGCGAATATGGCATTCTTACCATCATCTCCGCCGCTAGCTGGGGCCTTGGCTACTTCGGCATGCCTCAGATTCTTGTCCGCTTCATGGGCATCCGGAGCGAGAAGGAAGTCAAGACGTCTCGCCGCATCGCCATCGTATGGGTTGTCATCTCCATGTTCTGCGCCATCATGATCGGCATCATCGGGCGCTATCTCCTGCCCACCGAGCTCCTCACGCAATCTGCTGCTGAGAGCATCTTCATCGTGCTCTCCAAGATGATGCTCCCCGCCTTCCTCTGCGGCCTCGTCGTCTCGGGCATCCTCGCGGCCTCCATGTCCTCCGCTTCCTCCTACCTCCTCATCACGGGTTCCTCGGTTGCGGAGAACATCTACCGCGGCATCTTCAAGAAGGACGCGACCGACAACCAGGTTCTCGTCGTGAGCCGCATCACCCTCGCTGCCGTCCTGCTCTTCGGCATCGCGGTCGCCTGGGACGAGAACTCCGTCATCTTCACCGTCGTCTCCTATGCCTGGGCGGGCCTGGGCGCTTCCTTCGGTCCCCTCACCCTCTGCTCGCTCTACTGGCGTCGCACGAACAAGCAGGGCGCCATTGCCGGCATGATCACGGGCGCCGTCATGGTTCTTGTCTGGCATAACCTCATCAAGCCGCTCGGTGGCATATTCGACATATACGAGCTGCTCCCGGCCTTTATCCTCTCCCTGCTCGCCATCATCATCGTCTCCAAGCTCACGGCAGAGCCGAGCCAGGAAATCTACGACGAGTTCGACCACTACATGGACGACACACCTATCCCCGAGCGCAGCCTCGACGACGTGCTCGAGGGCGATATCCCCCTCGAAGGCGAGCGCCCCGCGGCCTCCGAGAAGAAATCAAGTGCTGCCGCAAGCGAGGCATAGGAAAACCTGCTGCCACACGACATGAGCATCTATACGCCTCCCCCGCTTTGCACTGCGAGGGAGGCGTTTCTGTTTTCCACCCGGCAGCGCACGTCCCGTGCGAAAGCGACATGTTTTCCCACGGTATAATTGTTCGCGCTGAACAGAGCATTCACTGGACGGAGGTTCCATGGGAATTGTCATCAAGAACGGACTTGTTCTTACGCCCCGAGGCGAGATCGATGCAATCGAGCCTCACACCCTCTATCTGGAGGGGCAGGACATCGTCGGCATAGACAAGGCACCCGAGGAGTTCGAACATGGGCACGCCATTGACGCTGCTGGCTGCCTCATCATTCC
>CADBRF010000090.1 GCA_902796975.1 uncultured Coriobacteriaceae bacterium | reverse complement strand
TAACATGTCCGCGCCATACTTCATGAGAATGCATCCCAACTGAGGGAGTCCCATGGAAGCATTTGAACGCGTGCTGAGCGGTATTCCCAGCCTCGACAGCATCCTCGACAACATCCGCCTCGGCGATAACGTGGTGTTTCAGGTATCAAGCCTCGAGGACTTCTCCTTCTTCGTACGGCCCTATGTTAAGCAGGCAATACGCGACCATCGGGACCTCGTCTACATCCGCTTTTCCTCCAATGAACCCTTCGTCTCCCCCGATGAGGCAACCATCTACGAACTCGACCCCGAGGAAGGCTTCGAGCCGTTCACGGTGCGCGTGCACAATATCGTGACAGAGCACGGGCGCGGTGCCTTCTACGTGTTCGACTGCCTCTCCGATTTGCAGACCGCATGGGCAGCTGACCTCATGATGGGAAACTTTTTCCGCCTGACCTGTCCCTACCTTTTCCAGCTCGACACTGTGGCCTTCTTTCCCGTGCTCCGCGGCATGCACTCGCATGACGCCCTCGCCCGCATTCAGACCACAACTCAGCTCTTCCTCGACGTCTACTCCACAGGTGAGGATATCTACCTTCACCCCGTCAAGGTCTGGAACCGCTACTCTCCCAGCATGTTCATGCCGCATCTCGCATCCCAGAAAGATGGCGAATTCCGCATGCTTTCCGATGCCGTCGAGGTGAGCCGTTATTACGCTGTCGCGGCCAGTGCGGATACAGGTGAAGACCTCGACCTCGACAGCTGGGAGCGTTACTTCCAGCGCTGCCGCACGGCACCACCCGTCTACGACAACCAGATTTGCACCAAGCTCTGCCAGATGATGATGACCGGCAGCTCGAAAATGAGCGCCCTGTTTGGCAAATACTTCACCAAAGACGACTATCTGCGCGTGCACGACCGCATCATCGGTTCCGGGCGCATTGGCGGCAAATCTGTGGGTATGCTACTCGCCCGCAAAATCGTGGAGCATGAGCTGCCCGATCTTAGCACCCGCACAGAGGCGCATGATTCCTTCTTCATCGGCGACCATGTCTTCTACACCTTCCTCGTGGAAAACGACCTCTGGGACCTGCGCATCGCTCAGAAGAGCGACGAGGGCTACCGGATGCTCGCCGAGCTCATGCGCAAGGGCATTCTCGCAGGGCATTTCCCCGATGACGTGCGCGAGATGTTCCGGCGCATGCTCGATTACTTTGGCCAGTCCCCCATCATCGCCCGCTCTTCGAGCCTGCTCGAAGATGGTTTTGGGAATGCCTTCGCCGGCAAATATGAATCGGTTTTCTGCGTGAACCAGGGCTCGCCCGAAGAGCGGCTGGCAGCGTTCGAAAAGGCGGTTAAGACGGTTTACGCCTCCACGATGAGCGCCTCGGCCCTCGAATACCGGGAAACACGTGGACTGAAAAACGCCGACGAGCAGATGTCCGTCCTCGTTCAACGCGTCTCCGGCTCGCTGCGCGGCGACCTCTTCTACCCTTCTGCTGCAGGCGTTGGCTACTCTTACGACCCCTATATTTTCGACCGGCGTGTTGACCCAGCTCAGGGCATGATCCGCCTCGTCGCTGGCCTGGGAACCAGGGCGGTTGACCGCACGGAGACCGATTATCCCCGCATCGTCCATCTCGACCGCCCCGAGCAGTCCACGATGACCTCTGAAGCGGAGCGTGCCCGTTTCTCCCAGCACTACCTGGACGTGCTCGATTTGCGCCAGAATGTCATTACCTCCCGCCCGCTCGCAGATGTCATGGCGGAGGCTCCCTATTGGTACAGCAACGCCGTGTGCGATCACGACCACGAAGCCGAGCAGCGTATCCGCGAGGCCGGCAGAAAAGGCACGGTTCTCTTCGGCACCTGCCGGGGCATTGTCAAGAACGAGAGCTTCCTCAACGACGTCAAGCAGATGCTCCGCGCGCTCAACGACGCCTATGGCTACCCCGTGGACATCGAGTTCACGGTTAACCTCGCCCAAGATGGATCCTATGTCATCTGCCTTTTGCAGTGCCGTCCTCTGCAGGTGCTCCAGCAGAGCGGAGAGGTAACCATGCCTGCCCGAGAAGACATCGACCTCGTCTTTGCGAGCACGGACACCTCCATGGGTATATCGCAGCGCACGCACATTGACGGGGTCGTGCTCATCGACGCCGCCGGATATCATGCCCTTCCTTACCGCGAAAAGTCCGGAGTCGAGCGCGTTGTCGCCCAGATCAACGACCACTATCGCGGCAGTGGGAAGACGATGCTCCTCATCACGCCAGGCCGTGTGGGAACGTCCTCGCCAGACCTGGGTGTGCCGCTCGTATTCTCGGAACTCTCGCAGTTCTCAGGCGTCATCGAATATGACGACGCCAAGACAGGTTTCCTACCTGAACTCTCCTTTGGAAGCCATATGTTCCAAGACCTCGTGGAATCGGGTATCTTCTACACGGCCCTCTTTTCGAGCGAGAACAAGAGCGAATTCAACCGCGACATTCTCCGCGAGCGCGGAAAGCATGTTGAAGACATCGATATCGACGACCAGTTCAAACCTATTGTCCAGGTGCTGGACGTCTCCGATGCCGGTCTCACGCTTGCCTACAACATGCTCTCCGGCCAGGTCCTCTGCGGCTTCGAGCATTAAGACCATCTGCCACCATGACGGCATGCCGTCGCTTGCCAAAAGTCGCTGGGGAAAGTGGCAGGTACTAATGGCGGCGGAAACGGGCACGAATCTGAGCTTCTCCCGCCTCCAAGCGGGCATCGAGCTTGGGAGATGGGCCACCACAGGCGTCTAGGAAGCAGGCGTACTCGCTCTCGGTTCCAGCGCCATGGAGAACGCCCACTGCTCCACCGTCGCTTCCTATCGCCATGACAACATCGCCGCGGCCAAACGCCGCTCGCATGGTGGCAGCGGATTGCTCCCAGATACGTCTCAGCACGTCATCACTGCCGTGCACTTTACCAATGAGGTTCCTCGCGACTGTCGCGGTGGGAACATAGACCGCCCCCGTCTCGGCGAATGCATCGAGAACTTCCGCATCGATGAAATTGGCATGTTCCACGCTATCTGCACCAGCTTCAAGCACGTCGAGCACCGCACGCTTGCCGTTGGTATGCGACATCACCGCAAACCCCATCTCGTGGGCGATGTGCACCATCTCTTTGACTTCGGAAAAAGACAGGTCTTCGCCCGTGATGCGGCCGTATCGCTCGAAATCCATAATGCCTGTCGTCATGATCTTGACGAAATCCGCTCCCTCGCGAGCAGCTTCCTCCACGAGCTTGGCATATTCGCGCAGGTTATCGAAGGCAATACCTGCGATCTTGCCGTAGTGCCCGCACTTGTGAAGCCCAAATATCGGCGTGCGATAGTCTATTCCGACCTCGTGTGCAAGTTCTTTTGCCCTGCCCGTGACACCAAAAGGGTCTCCCCCATCACGGATAAAGAGAATTCCCCGGCTTGCATAGGCGAAAAGATGGTCTCGGATTGCATTGTCATTCGGCATCTCAGCATGCAAGGCCTTTGCCCGGGCATAGTCGACCCCGTCCATCATGATATGGGCATGGCATTCTCCGAACATGGGGCCTCCTTGCGCTGGGTTTTGTACGGGAACGGATTTAACTTAACATGCCGGAACAACCGCTCTCACGCCCGCAGAATAACGCGATTCCCAACTAGAAGGACACGAGACAACAAGAATGAACGCTAGATGCTAGAATCGTTGGCGCGTATTGCAATCGCCAGGAGCTGGATACATGCCTTCAGAACAACGAAAACTCAAACGCGCCGCAGCCCGTCTTCGCCGGCTGCTGAGCAAGCAGAAGCGCGATGATTTCATTCAAGCGGTCAAGCTCGAGCTCCGGCAGCACCGCCCCAGCTTCGTGGTATATGTCATCCTCAGCGCGCTGACGATATTCACCCTGGTTCGGTCCATTCTGAACGGGTCCTACGAGAACACCTTTCTCTGCATTCTCACACTTGCCCTCCTGCTCATCCCAAGTATCATGCAGGTTCGCTTTCACGTGGAAATACCCATTACGCTTGAAATTACCTTGCTCATCTTCATTTTCGCAGGAGAGGTTCTAGGCGAGATAGAGCAGTTCTACACCATCTTCCCCTATTGGGACACACTTCTGCACACCATCAACGGGTTCCTCGCCGCAGCAATCGGGTTCTCCTTCGCCATCGTGCTCAACCGCGATGAGCACGTCGCCTTCCGCATGTCGCCCTTTTTCCTCTCCCTCGTTGCCTTCTCTTTCTCCATGACCGTGGGAGTGCTCTGGGAGTTCGTAGAATTCTTCGGAGACCAGCTCACTGGCGCTGACATGCAGAAAGACACCATCATCCAGTCGATTTCAAGCATTGCCCTGAACCCTGATGGCGTCCAAAAGCCCATCGCCATCAACGATATCCACTCAACCGTGGTGAACGGAGTGGACCTCGGCATCGATGGCTATCTGGACATCGGCCTCTACGACACAATGGAGGACCTCTTCGTCAATT
>CADBRF010000089.1 GCA_902796975.1 uncultured Coriobacteriaceae bacterium | reverse complement strand
CTTGCACTTGTCGCACATTTTCTTGACCGAAGGACGTACCTTCATAACTTTCTACCTTTCCGAAGTTACTGACGGCTTCGAAACTATATACACGCCGCAGCCGCAGGCGTTAATTTTCGAACGAAAGCGCACTCATCTGCTCTGCTGAGGCTTAGCAGAACGCACGAGCGCATATGTTGGTGCTACTTGAAACGATAGGTGATTCGACCACGGTCGAGATCATAGGGAGACAGTTCAATTGTCACCCTATCGCCGGGAAGAATCTTGATGTAGTGCATGCGCATCTTGCCGGAGATATGCGCCAGGACCTGGTGCCCATTTTCCAGCTCGACCTTGAACATTGCGTTGGGGAGCGGTTCGATAACCGTTCCCTCAAGCTCTATTGCATCCTCTTTTGCCACTAGTCATCCCTTTTCCGAACGTTGGCCAAACGCAATCGTTTATTCTAGGTGAACTCCACCTATGCAGGCAAGTTCCAATTTGCCAAGTGTCCGAATATCTGGTTAATCGTTCCGTGAACGGAAAATTTCTCGCATTCAACTCTTGTCTTTCGGCTCAAGTTGTGGATTTTCTGCGCCCTCATCACTCCGACGTGAGGATGATGGGCTCCCCTTCCGTCACGGCAATCGTTCTCTCGCAATGGGCAGACAGGCGCCCATCATCCGTCACAACACCCCAGCCGTCTGAGATGCTGTGAACGTGCCAGGTTCCGCAGGTGACCATCGGCTCGATTGCAATGACGAGGCCCGGTTTGAGTTTGTAGCCCTTATGCGGGATTCCATAGTTGGGAACATTCGGCTCTTCATGCATGACATGGCCGACGCCGTGGCCAACATAGTCGCGAACGACACCATACCCTGAATGCTCAGCAGTGCTCTGAACCGCCCAGCCGATGTCTCCCAGGCGGTTGCCTGCCACAGCTTGGGCAATGCCATCCCACATGGCTTTCGCGGTGACGTTGATAAGCCCTCTTGCCTCTTCGCTGACTTCACCAACAGGAAAGGTCCAGGCGTTGTCTCCGACCCAGCCGTCCACCGTCGCACCCGTGTCGATGGAAATAATGTCACCTTCTTGCAAAATCGTGTCGGCTCGGGGAATACCATGCACGACTTTTTCGTTAATGGAGGCGCAGATGCTGCCTGGAAAGCCGCCGTATCCCTTGAAGGTTGGCACACCGCCCTCGCTCCGGATAACTTCTTCGGCTATCTGGTCGAGTTCCAAGGTCGATACCCCTGGGGCGACATGTTCCCCCACGATGCGGAGCGCTTTGGCGGAGAGCCTCCCCGCCTCCTTCATCGCCTCTATCTCCCCCGGTGTTTTTAAATAGGGACGGTTCGCCTTGCGGATATGAAGCATCAAACGACCTTTCCTAACAGAACAAGGAGGCAGCAGGATTGCTCCGCTGCCTCCTTATCTATCTTGCCATGTTGTTGAGCTCGCGGCTTCTACTGAATTGCCGCCTTGACTGCTTCGAAGACCTCGTCGGGAGTCTGGTTGCCGTCAATCTCGACCAGCGTGCCGTTCCCACGGTAGTAGTCGATGAGCGGGCTCGTAGACTTGTCGTACACGTCAAGACGGTTGCGCACCGTCTCCTCGTTGTCGTCGTCGCGCTGGTACATCTCGCCACCGCACTGGGGGCAGACAGGACCAGTCTCTACCGTCCCGGGGAATCCGCAGGAACGGCAGACGCGGCGCTGAGCCATACGAGCAACGACAACCTCGTTGTCGACTTCGAGGGCAATGGCGTAATCCAGCTTCTTGCTGATATCAGACAGGACACCATCGAGCGCAACGGCTTGAGCCGGCGTGCGTGGAAATCCGTCGAGCAGGTAGGAAGCCTCGGGATCAGCCTCGAGCTGCTCCCTCACAAGTCCGATGACAACTTCGTCGGGCACGAGTTCTCCAGCATCCATGAAGCTCTTGGCCTGCTTGCCAAGCTCCGTGCCTTCTTTTACAGCGGCGCGAAGTAGATCGCCCGTGGAGAGATGCTTGAACCCATAGGCATCGACAAGTTTGGCAGACTGAGTGCCCTTACCTGCGCCAGGCGCGCCGAGCAATACGATATTCATCGAAGTACAGCTCCCCTCGTTACCTATTTAAAGAATCCATCATAGTTGTGCATCTTCAGCTGACTCTCAAGCTTGCTCATCGTATCGAGGGCAACGCCGACCATAATGAGGACGGAGGTACCACCGAAGAGGCTAATGAGCGTATTGCCGGAGAAGGAGTAGAAGATTGACGGCACAATCGCGATGACTGCCAGGAACATAGCGCCCGGAAGCGTGATGCGATTGATGACATCCTTGATGTACTTTGCGGTTGCAGCACCTGGGCGGACACCCGGGATGAAGCCACCGTTGTTCTTCAGGTTATCTGCCGTTTCCTCCGGCTGATAGATCATCGACGTATAGAAATACGCGAAGAAGACGATGAGGAGAAGGGTCAGAAGCCAGTTACCCCAGCCAACCGAGCAGAAGTTAGCAACTGCCTGCATCCACTGAGCATCGCTGAAGAAAGCAGCGATCTGCGCGGGGATGTAGAGAAGTGCAGAAGCGAAGATGATCGGGATGACGCCAGCACCATTGACCTTGAAAGGAAGATAGGTGCTCTGGCCACCAGCCATGCGCTTACCGATGATGCGCTTGGAATACTGCACTGGAATACGGCGCTGAGCGCGCTCGATGAAGACGATTGCCGGAATCACCACGAGAATAACCGCGATGATGAGAATCGTCATGAGAACGCCCTGCATCGTATCACCGCTCGACGTCTGCACGGAATCAAGCAGAGCGCTTGGGAGGCGCGCAATGATATTCGCAAAGATGATGAGCGACATACCGTTGCCGATTCCACGCTGCGTAATGAGCTCGCCCATCCACATGATGAGGGCAGTGCCTGCAACGAGCGTGACAACGATGACGATGCTGGTGAGCCACGCGGGAACACCAATGCCCTCAAACGAGATGCCAAATGAGGGGCTCTGGAAAAGAACCAGGTAACCGATGGCATTGATGAGACCAAGGATGAGCGTGAGGTAGCGCGTGATGCGCGTGATCTTCTGCTGACCAACTTCACCAGTGCGGGCGAGTGCTTGCAGAGAAGGAATCACGCCCTGCATGAGCTGCATGATGATAGCTGCAGTGATGTAGGGCATGATGCCCAGTGAAAACACAGAGAAGTACTCGAGAGCGCCGCCAGAGAAGAGGTTCAGCATCAGGATGCCGGCATTGGTTCCAGAGTCTCCCGAGAAGCTGTTGACGAGAGCGTGGAACGGAATGCCCGGCACGGGAATAAACGAACCAACACGATAAAGTGCGATGATTGCGAGCGTGAAGAAGATCTTATTGCGAAGCTCCTTCACGCGCATGGCGTTTGCGAGTGCTTGCAGCAAGGTTATTCGACCTTTCCGCCTGCGGCTTCGATTTTCTCCTTGGCAGAGGCAGACACCTTGTCAACGTGGATGGTGAGAGCCTTGGTGAGGTCACCGTCGCCCAGAACCTTGACAAGCTGCGTGTCCTTCTTGATGACGTTCTTGGCAACCAGAGCCTGCTTGTCTACGGTCTCGCCTGCCTCGAAGAGCTCTTCGAGACGGCCG
>CADBRF010000088.1 GCA_902796975.1 uncultured Coriobacteriaceae bacterium | reverse complement strand
TCCATTGGAAAGATGGGCACCTCCGCAAACGAGGTGCCCTTTTGCGTATTAAAGAGCGGAGGTCTGTATGAAGCGCATTGTAAGCATTCAAGATATTTCCTGCGTAGGCAAGTGCTCGTTGACCGTGGCGCTGCCTATCATCTCGGCCATGGGTGTCGAATGTGGGATTCTCCCAACAGCGGTGCTATCCGTTCACACGGCATTCGACAGCTTTACCTTTGACGATCTGACCGACCAAATCGAGCCCATCTCTGCCAACTGGAAAGAAAACGGCGTGAAGTTCGATGCTATCTACACGGGTTACCTGGGGAGCTTCAAGCAGCTCGAACTCGTGAGCCAGTTCTTCGATGACCATGGCACAGACGACAACCTCATCTTTGTCGATCCCGCCATGGCAGACAACGGCCAGCTCTACAAGGGGTTCACGCCGGAATTTGCCCGCGCGATGGGCGCAGTTGTCTGCTCCAAGGCGGATGTCATCGATCCGAACATCACCGAGGCGTCCTTCATGCTCGGCAAAGAATACAAAGCCGATGGCAACTACGATGAAGCCTACGTCAAGGACCTGCTCCAGGGGCTTGTCGGTCTCGGGGCGAAGAAGGCGGTTCTCACGGGCGTGAGCCTCAAGCCGGGCACGTGCGGCGTCTATGGTCTCGATGGCGAGACCGGGGAGTACTTCAGCTATTTCAACGAGCTCATCGATGCTCGCTTCCACGGGACGGGAGATGTTTTCAGCTCAACTGCCGTTGGGGCGCTCATGCGCGGCAAGAGCCTGCAGGATTCTCTCGCAATCGCCGCCGATTACACGGTCGAGAGCATCAAGGAGACCGTCTCGCACGAAGACCATAACTGGTATGGTGTGGATTTCGAGGCGAAGTTCCCATACTTGCTTGACCGCATCAACGCGTAGATAGGAGAGGCGCGTGGCCCATCAAGTCCCCGTCATTACTGTTGTCGGATGGTCGAACTCCGGTAAAACGACCTTTCTCACGGAAGTCGTGCGCATTCTCAACGCGCGCGGCGTGCGGGTTGGCGTCGTGAAGCACCACGGCCATGCGCCAGATGGGGTGGATGTTGTGGGAAAGGACTCGTGGAAGTACGCTCATGCGGGGGCGAACCCCGTAGTCCTTTCCGCATCCTCCCAATATGCGATTTTCCGCACGGTCGAACAGGAGGCAACCCGGGAAGAGCTTGTTGCCCACATTGCGGACGAGGTGGATCTGGTCATTGCTGAGGGCTTCCGTGAAGAAGCGGATGGGGCTATCGAGCTTTTCCGCGAGGCTGCCGGCCACGATACGCCCAAACTTGCCCCTGAAGAGCGAATCGCCGCCATCACCGATTCCGAAGCTCTCGCGGCGGAGGTCCGCGCTGAGGGCAAGCCGGTCTTCGGACTGACAGGCTTTGAAGGCGTGGCGGATTTTATTCTTCGGAAAGCGGGCCTTGCCTGATTGCGACTTTTTTCAGAAGTGTCCGTTACTATCTGCTAAGGACGCGGGGGATAACGGGCGCTTCCTGTTTATCGACCGTTGCTTGACCGGTCCTTTATATCCAGCTAAGGTGAAAGGCTGTACGATATAAAGCTAGCCATGGATGTTTGCGGCTGAGAGTCTGGATATACGCATGATTGACCATCTTGGACGAGGTATCGACTACCTCCGCATCTCGGTAACGGACAAGTGCAATATGCGCTGCATCTATTGCATGCCCGAGGAGGGCGTGCCCTTTCGCCCGCATGACGAGATGCTCCGTATCGAAGAAATTGCTCGTTTCGTGAGGATCGCCGCCCGTTGCGGCATTCGAAAAGTCCGTCTCACTGGCGGCGAGCCCCTGGTGAAGAAGGGCATCGTGGATCTTGTCCGGGATATCGCCCAGACACCCGGCATCGAAGACGTCTCCCTCACGACCAACGGCATTCTGCTGCCCCAGATGGCAGGGGATTTGAAGGAGGCGGGGCTCAACCGCGTCAACATCTCGATGGACACGCTCGATCCTGACCAGTTCCACTATGTCACGCGCCGTGGGCATATCGATGACGTTTTCCGTGCTATAGATGCTTCGCTTGCAGTTGGTTTCGATCCCGTCAAGATCAATGCGGTCGCCGTCAGGAGCCTTCATCAGGACTTCTACGGCTTTGCTAAGCTCTCAATCGACCGTCCGCTGCATGTTCGCTTCATCGAGTACATGCCGGTGGGCGAATCAAGCGGCGGCTCTGGAGCTGGCTGGACCGAAGAAGACACGATTCCCGCGGAGGAAATTCGCGCCATCATCAACGAACGTGCAGCAGAAGAGGGGCACGCTCCGCTTCAGGCCGTGGGCAAAGACGGCGGTCCGGCGGGTTCTGGTCCTGCTGTCTATTACACCTTCCCGGGCGCCCAGGGAACCGTCGGGTTCATCAGCGCCATGTCGAACCATTTCTGCGCATCCTGCAACCGCTTGCGTCTTACCGCTGATGGCAAGATTCGCCCCTGTCTCTTCAGCGACCTCGAAGTGGATGTGCGCAGCGCACTTCGGAACAACAGCGACGACGATGCTGTTATCGCTATAATCGGTGAGGCAATTGGCATCAAGCCGAAGGAACACGATAACAGCGGCGCGGGCACGGTGCGCCGTATGAGCCAGATAGGCGGATAGGAGCACAATGAGCGAAACGAAGCCAGGCGGTCTTTCCGCAGGTATTTCCGAACACGAAGATGCACGCGATGGGCATTTGAGCCACGTTGACGAAAAAGGCCAGGTGCGCATGGTCGATGTCTCGGAGAAGGACGATACCAAACGCCAGGCCATTGCCGAAGGGTGGATTTTCATGCATCCCGACACACTCGCGATGATTGTGGAAGGCAAGGCGGCAAAGGGAGACGTCCTCGCGTGCGCCCGGGTTGCCGGCATCATGGGCTGCAAGCAGACCTCGAGTCTCATCCCCATGTGCCATCCGCTTCTCATCACCAAATCCAAGTGCGAGCTCGAGCCTGTGCTTGCAGGCGAGCGCGAGGATGGCCGTGTGGGCATTCATGCAATCATGACAACGGGAGTCACGGGCAAGACCGGCATTGAGATGGAGGCGCTCGTCGGCGTTTCCATTGCGCTTCTCACTGTATACGATATGTGCAAGGCCGTGGATCGCGGCATGGAGATATGCGATGTTCACCTGGTTCGCAAAGAAGGCGGCAGAACCGGGCTTTGGACAAGGGAGTAATCATGGATATCAAGTTTGTTATTGTCACCTGCTCGACCACCCGTTCTATCGAGGAAGACACCGCTGGCGCCCGCCTCGAGGAGCTCATCAGGGAACAGGGTTGGACGGTTTTGAGCCGCGTCGTGGTAAAGGACGACATCGACCAGATTGCCGATGCCATCGTCGCTGGATGCGACGCGGGCGCTGATGTGGTGCTCACCTGCGGCGGCAGCGGCATGTCACTTGCCGATGTCACCCCCGAGGCGACCCGCAAAGTGTGCGACCGAGAGGTTCCCGGTATCGCAGAGGCGATGCGCGCCTACTCCATGACCAAGACCCACCGCGCCATGCTCTCCCGCGCTATCTGCATGCAGCGCGGTCGCGTGCTCGTCGTGAACCTCCCCGGCAGCAAGAAGGCAGCTGAAGAGAACTGGGAAGGTGTTTACGACCAGTTCGAGCATGCTGTCCACATGATGGCTGGCGAAGGTCACAACAACTAAGGCAAAAAAGCTATGGAAGTCGCTCGCACCTATGGCGGGGTGGTCGCATCCCAGCTGGACGACCATCCCAATAGAGCCGCAGCGCTTATCAACTTCGGTCTCAAAGCGGAATCCTTCAGAACTGGCCATCTCCCAGATAAGCCTATGCCCGCCGCATACCGGTATCTCAACCATATGGCAATCAAGAGCGTGGCGGATGCCCTGAAGCATCCGGAGACGCTAGCGTGGACGAACATCTTCGCCCCTGTCGAGCTCCTCCAGTGTTTTGACCTTGAATGCGTCTCAGTCGAGGCGCTTTCCTCGTATTTCTCGGGCTTCTGGATTGAGGATTCGCTGCTCGACCGTTCCGACGCAGCCGGTTTTGCCCCTACGCTCTGCAGCTACCACCGCACTTTTCTGGGTGGGTTCGAATCTGGCATTATCCCAGAGGCAAAAGCTGCCATTACCACATCGCTTGCCTGCGATGGTAATGTGAACACCTTCAGGCATATTGCCACGCAATCTCACATCCCTCTCTTCGTCATAGACGTGCCCTATCAGAAGACGGAAGAAGCCACGCGGTATGTCGTGCGCCAGCTACGCGAGGCAATCGCGCTTCTGGAGCAGGCAACCGGGAAGAAATTCGATATCGACCGGCTCCGCGAGGCGATTCGTCGCGAGAATCGTTCCAAGCAGCACTATCTGAGCTTCCTGGAAAAGAGGCGCAAACATCTCTACCCGGCAACGCTCACGCTCACCGAGTTCACCTTGTTCGCAACCCACCTATCCATCGGTTCTGAATGGGCTGAGAAGTTTTTCGAGATGCTCGACAGCGATGTCGAGAAGTATCCGGTGGATACCTCGCATCGGATCTTCTGGGTGCATGTGACGCCTTATGCCGAGCCGGCTCTCGCGTCCTATTTCAACTACAGCGATGTATACAGCATCGCCGCCGATGATTTCAATCTCGATTTCACCGGTCAGCTCGACGAGAACCACCCGCTCGAGGCGCTCGCCGAGAAGCTCATCGATAATGTCTACAATGGGCCGCTCTCCCGAAAGGTGGATATCGTAGCCCGAGAAATCGAGCACTATGATTGCGAAGGTGCAATCGAGTTCTGCCACTGGGGTTGTCGCCAATCCGCCGGTGGTGCTCAGTTGCTCCGCTCTAAGCTGCGCGACCGGGGCATACCCATGCTTGTGCTCGATGGGGATGCGGTCGACCGGCGCAATAACCAGGACGGTCAGATTCGCACGAGGCTCGAAGCGTTCTTTGAACTCCTCGATGGGCGGAAAGGGGGCACCGCATGATCGGCTATGTGTGCAAATACGCTCCCATCGAGCTCTTACATGCCCTCGGGGCAGATCCCGTTCGCATCGAACCGCTTGCTGTGAGTTTCGATGCGGCTGATGCCTGTATGCACCCAAATGTCTGCTCGTTTGCCAAGGCGGTGCTCGAGGAAATGGAAACGGGCAGCTATGAGGGCATTGTCCTCACGTCCTGTTGCGACTCCATGAGACGCCTCTACGATGCGCTGGTCGACCGCTTTCCTGAGAAATTCGTCTACATCCTCGACCTCCCCCGGCATACGGATAGGGAAGCCTGTTCACTTTATGCCGGCCAGATCCGCGCGCTCGCTCGAGCTTATCAAGAGTTTTCTGGTGCCGAGTTCAACCGTGGGTGTCTCATCGAGCTGTTCGCAGATGGTTTGCGCACGCCTGGCCAACTCCGCGCGAATGGACGTCCTGGTCAGCTTTCCGTTGGCATAATTGGCGCGCGCTACAACGCGGCTGTGGGCAAGCTCGTCGAGCAGTGCGGCATGTCGGTCGCGTTCGACCTGACCTGTGTCGGTCAGAACCGCGATCTTTCAGCTGCCTTTGGAGATGGGGATGTTGCAAGCGAGCTTCCTGAGCTGAACGATAATGAGTTGATCGAAGTATATTCGGAAGCGCTCCTGGGCCAGATTCCCTGCATGCGCATGGCTGATATCTCTCGGCGCGAAGCCTTTCTCAAGAAGGCGCTTCCCCAAGTCGACGGGGTCATTTACCACACTGTCAAGTTCTGCGATATGTATGCATACGAGTTCGCATCTCTGCGCAAGCTCACCGATGTGCCTATGCTGAAAATTGAGACTGACGCCCTGCGCCAGAGCGCAGGCCAGGTCAGGACGCGTGTCGAGGCGTTTGCCGAATCGCTCCGCGAAGAGAAAGGGCTCATGCCCGCGCCTAGCCTGATTCATCGAAAGGGGACTGCCGTGTATGTTCTCGGCATAGATTCCGGGTCAACGTCCACCAATGCGGTCGTAATCGACGGAGAACAGAATATCGTCTCAAGCCTCGTGATACGCACTGGGGCGCGGAGCATTGATTCGGCTCATCGAGCATGCGAGGAGGTTTTGGAGCAGGCGGGGCTCAAGCGCGAAGATATCGCAAAGCTCGTTGCGACAGGTTATGGGCGCGTCTCCGTCGATTTCGCCGATGCCGACATCACGGAAATCACCTGTCATGCGCGCGGAGCCCACTATTTCAACCCCAGCGTGAGAACGATTCTTGACATTGGCGGCCAGGATTCAAAGGCAATCCGTCTCAACGCAGATGGAACTGTCGCGGATTTTGCCATGAACGACAAGTGCGCAGCCGGGACTGGGCGATTCCTCGAAGCGATGGCCCGCACGCTCGAAGTCGGCATTGACGAGCTTGGCCCGCTTTCCCAGCAGTCCACGAATAAGGTGCAGATCACTTCGATGTGCACGGTCTTCGCGGAATCGGAGGTTATTTCGCTCATTGCCGACAATGTGGACAAAGCGGATATCGCGGCCGGCGTTCATCGGGCAATCGCGGGCAAAGCATATGGTCTCATGCATCGGGTCGGTCTCGAACCCGTTTACATGATGACGGGAGGCGTGGCGAAAAATCCGGGTGTCGTCGCCGCCGTGGAAGAACGGCTTGGGGCGACCCTCTATATCTGTCCCGAACCCGAGATTGTTGGGGCGGTGGGAGCAACTCTTCTCGGCCTCGATAGCCTTGCTTGATAACGTATCCCAATATGGTGGCAAAGAATCTTTGACGATTTGGACTCTTTGCCGGTAGTGCTTATTAGATTTCTGTGGAAATGCGCTACAATACTCCGGCAAACGCTAGCATAAACGTAGTAATGAGGTCGTCATATGCGCCCGTAGCTCAGGTGGATAGAGCCGCGGACTTCTAATCCGAAGGTCGGGGGTTCGAATCCCTCCGGGCGCACCATCTTGGCGCATCGGCCCGTCAATAGGTGCGGGAGGGACTATATATGGATTCTGAAGAGGTAATCGTCGTCAAGGGCGGTTTACCGCTCACGGGCACTGTGCACATTGGCGGCGCGAAGAACTCTGTTCTCAAACTCATGGCGGCAAGCGTCATGGCAGCGGGGGAGACGCGCATCGACAACGTTCCGCTTATTGCGGATGTCACGGTGATGGACGATGTCTTGAAGACCCTCGGCGCGAAAGTCACCCGTGGCAGCGCGCGTGGCCTTGATGACCATACTGTCTTCATTGACACGTCTGATCTCGAGTCTTGGGAGACTCCCTATCGGCTCGTCAAGCAGATGC
>CADBRF010000087.1 GCA_902796975.1 uncultured Coriobacteriaceae bacterium | reverse complement strand
TTCAGGGTGTCGATGGTGCCCTCGATGACAAGCTTGCCGTCCTCATGGCGCACGAAGTCAATCTGCACCTTCTTGGAGAGGCGCTTGTAGCTGCGGGCGCGGATGGGCTCGGCGGGACGGTTGGGCGAGCTTTCTGGCGGCATGACCCAGATGTAGCCATCCCGGAGCTCGGCAGATGCCATGAGGTCATCGGCGGTGCAACCATACTTGAGCGCCATGAAGTAGAGGACAAAGTTGATGTCGATATGCTTCTGGTCCACGATAATCTGGTCATCGATGTCGTGGAGCAGGTTGACGATGGTCTGCTTGTATTCCGCGGCGTCTTCCGGGGAAAGGACGCCGGCGGGCGAGACATGGCGGCGCCACTGAAGGTCGTACATGACGCACCACTGAATATAGGGAATGACCTGCCCATATCGTTGTTTGGAGAGATCGAAGAGGTGGGTGAAGCACCCTTTGGGCGTATCCACATACCAGCTGATGTTGGTGTTCGAGAGGTTGATGGCGGAGCTGTCATCCTCGCGACGGCGGTAGTGGTAAATACCCTTGGAGGTGACGCCAAGTTGCTTTTCCTCCATGATGATGTCATCGATGAGGGCGAAATCCTCGCTCACAGAGAGATTGGTGTCGAAACGACGGCCTTCAAACTTGCTGCGCGCGATGAAGGCGGAGTTCATGGCGAGCTGGATGCAGCTCGGTTCCTCATCGATATCGATGACCCGGGTGGTCTTGAACTTGTAGTTGAGCATGTGGGGGCCGGTCGTCGCCCCGAAGAAAATCATCTGCTCGGAGACCACGGCGACTTCAGGATGGGCGGCGAAGAAACGAAGCGCCTGCTCAAAGGCGTCTGGGCTCCACTTGTCATCGGAGTCAAGGCAGTTGATCCACCTGCCCGTGGAGGCATCGATACCTGCGTTGCGCGCTGCCGAGACACCGGAGTTCTGCTGGTGGATGACCACGATGTTCTCAGGGTGCTCGGCTTCGTAGCGGTCGCAAATCGCACCTGAGGAATCCTTGCTGCCGTCGTCCACGAGCACGAGCTGGATGTATTGGAAGCCAATGGTCTGACCAAGCACGCTCTCGATTGCCTCTGCCAGGTAGTCCTCGGTGTTGTAGACCGCCGTCACCACCGAGAAGAGGAAGGGCTCGGTGCCCTTTGCAAGTTCACGTTTGGCAAGCTCGGTAGCACTGAGATTGGCTTCGGCTGCCTTGGTGCCTGCGGTGGTAGACGATGTGGTCTGTGACGCCATGGGTGGACTCCCTCTGGAACAATGCCCCGCGCCGCAGCGTGAAACCTGCAGCTAGGCGGGGCAAAGACGGTACAGCGGTACGGCTTGCGGCCTTACAGGGCTGCCAGCGCGTTGCGGTCAATCTTGCCGTTCTTGGTGAGCGGCATTTCATCGATATGGGTGGTCTTGTTGGGGACCATGTACTGGGGGAGACGCTCGGCAAGTTCAGCGACGAGCGTGTCTTTCTCGGTAGTGCCGGTGTAGAAGAGGAGGATGCGCTTCTTCTTCTGGTTGTAGATGCAGCAGGCGCGGGTCACACCGTCGTCCGCCTGGGCTGCCATCTCGATTTCGCCCAGCTCAATGCGCTGGCCCATGTGCTTGATTTGGAAATCCTTGCGGCTGATGTAGACGAAATCGCCATTCTCGTCGTATTTCGCGAGGTCGCCCGTGCGATAGATGGTTTCCAGATAGCTGGTGTGAAGCGGGTTCTGCACGAAAGCGGCAGCGGTGCGCTCTGGATCGTTCAGATAGCCGAGCGCGAGCGTGGTGCCGGAAACGCAGATCTCGCCCTCGACACCGGGCTCGGTGACGAGTTTATCGTCTTCGTCGAGCAGGAAGACCTTCTCGTTGGGGAAAGCCTTGCCCATGGGGATGACTTCGCGCTTGTCGAATTCGCGGTCGATGAAGTAGTAGGTGCAGTTGCAGGTGACCTCGGTGGGGCCATAGACGTTGGCAAACCGGCACTCGGGCAGGTACTTGCGCCATTTGTTGAGCTGCTTGGGTGGCATGACCTCGCCCGAGAACATGACCTTCTTGATGGTGTCGGGCACGCGATACTCGAAGCCGTTCATGATAGAGACGAAGCACATGGCGCTCACAGCCCAGGTGCAGACCGTTGCCTTGCGCTCGCAGAGGAAGTCCATGAGCTGGGTGGGAACGGAGAAGTACTCGCGCGGAATCATGTGCACGGTCGCGCCGGCGCAAAGCGAGCTGTAGATATCCTTCACGGAGACGTCGAAGTCGAAGGGCGCCTGGTTGGCAATCTGGTCATCCGCGGTGATGCCAAAGATCTCCACGAAGGAGGGGATGAAGTCGATGACGGACCGGTGTCCCACGACGACGCCCTTGGGGTTGCCCGTAGAACCGCTCGTGAAGTTCACGTAGAGTGGGTCGATATCCAGCGCCTGAGCACGGATTGCCGCAAGCTTCTCCTCATCGATGGCCTCATCCCAGATGTCTTCGATGCAGACGGGTTCGAAGCCACTGTTGGCAAAGCGCTCGGCGGCCTCCTCGGCGAAGTGGCGGTCGGTGAGGACGATGCCCGGCTGTAGGGTGGAGACGATGTTCTCGAGTCGCTGTGCGGGCTGGCGTACGTCGAGCACGCAGTAGAAGCAGCCGGCGTAGACGGCGCCCAACATGGCAGAGATGGCGGTGCACTCCTTGACCAGGTAGAGGGCGACGGGAGTGCGCGGAGCAATGCGGCTTGAAAGGTAGGTGCCGATGCTCTTGGCGCGCTGCACCAGCTGGGTGTAGGTGAGTTCGCTTTCAACGCTTGCGAATGCGGTTTTCTCCGGATAGCGGTCTGCAGATTGCTCGAGCCATTCCAGAATGTTGTTCATAGTGCGCTACTCCCTAGGGCGAAGCTCTTGTGGCGGCGGTTTGTGCCGCCACCAGCGAGCTCGTGTGGTCAATACTTTTTGCGAGAACAATTCTACGGCAGTGTACACGCAAATCGGGGCTTTAGTCTCCATATGGTGCTGTTCGTGGGCAATGGCAGCGCGAATGCGGCGCAGCGTGCGAGCGGCCGGTATACCATGCCCCGGGGGATAGTGACGCCATTGTGCTGCGCCAATCATTCTCGCCGTCAGAGGGGAGAGTCCATTGGGGAGGGCCCGTGTAAAGTTCGGGGAGATATCTTTTGCGGGGCGTGTGGTGCTAGCATAAGAAGCTAGTGTAGAATCGGCCTTCGCGTTGTGTATGGTCGTGAATCGTCTAGGTTGGAGGCCCCGCTTACATGGGTTCAGAAATAGCTGCGCCTGCGCAGACGGAAGCACTGTCTACGCCACCAATCGCCATCTTCACACCGGCTTATAACCGCGCCTATATCATCGGAGAG
>CADBRF010000086.1 GCA_902796975.1 uncultured Coriobacteriaceae bacterium | reverse complement strand
GGGCCGTGCTCCATGTAATTTTCGTGTCTTCAGAAGCGTCCCCAGAGCGCTCCCTCCTTTCTAATTCTGGAAAATCGGAATCTAGAGAAGTGAGCACACCGTACCCGAGATTGCCCATCAGCTCATCAATCCCATGCCCTATGCCAGGATCCATATGATAGGGGTGCCCCGCGACGAGCATCACGGGGAACTCACCAGATTGGGCGCGTTGAATAATATTGTCGCGAACGCGCTCAAGCTTATTGAAAAAGCTCCGGTATTCATCCTGCGCCGCCTGCAACGCATTGGCTATCTGCTCTTGGCTGCGTTCAATCCCAACACTCGCGAGGGCTCTTTCGATGGGGTCAGCGCACTCATCGAGCGTGAGACAACCAAGCAAGTCCGGAGCGATAATTTTCGTATGCTCCACTGGTGTATCGGCGCAGTTATCCCAAAGCATCTCGGGCATGCGTTCGATAAGAGGACAGTCACGAAGTCCTTCACGCACACGTTCCCCGAGCAAGCCGCTACGGGCAAACCCCATTCCCAGTTTGGGCGCAAAGATAAAGTCTGCCCCACGCGAAGCGAGTTCTGCTGCATGTCCAAAGAGAAGCTTCGAGGGATAGCAGGCTCCTTCTGAGGGAATCATCCCCATTCCCTTATGGTAGAGGGTCTCATCTGTTGGCGAACTTGAAAGGACAGGAAAGCCGAGCGTCTCAAAGAAGGTTTTCCAAAACGGATAGCTCTCGTAGAGGGAGAGGGCGCGGGGGATTCCCACAGCCCCGCCATCCCCATATTCAGGGGAATTAAGATCGTACCGCTCAATCAGCCGGTTCTCGGTGTTCATCATACTGGGAGCTCTGCGCTGGGCGGCGGCATCGGATCCTTGTGCAATAGCTCCTCGTTCGCACCTGTTGCCCGTCACATAGACGCGTTTTTGATTAGCATCCTTACCCGTTTGGAAGATACTGACTTGCAGTTTACAGTGGTTTTCGCATAGGTCGCAGCGCCGGGCCTTCATGGAAATCTTGAAATTCTCGAGTTCCTCACGGCCGATGAGTCCGCTGGGCGATTCCTTCTGAGCAGGGTCCTTCTCGCAGAGGGCCATCCACCGGTCGCGAGCCAGGAGCGCCGCTCCCCAAGCTCCCATGAGCTCGGCCCGGTCAGGACGCGAACATTCTTTTCCTGTCTCCAGTTCGAAGGCACGCAACAGCGCATCATTGGCGAAAGCACCGCCCTGAACCATCACGTGATCTCCCACTTTGGAAAAATCAGGCTGGCGGACAACCTTGAACAAGGCGTTTCTCGCTGTCGCCCAGGCGACCCCTGCCGCAATATCCGCAGCGTCCGCCCCTTCCTTCTGAGCATGCTTCACACGGGAGTCCATAAAGGTGGAACACCGCGTACCAAGATCAACCGGCGCTTTGGCGAAGAGCGCCTTCGCCGCAAATGCCTCCTTGGATGAATTCAGAGACCGCGCGACACTTTCAAAGAGCGAGCCACATCCGCTCGAGCAGGCCTCGTTCAAAACGATATCTTCAATGAGACCGTCGCGAATATAGAAGCACTTGATGTCCTGCCCGCCTATGTCCATCAGAAAGTCGATATCGGGCACAAGCGCCTTCGCAGCACGGAGATGTGCGACCGTCTCGACTTCCCCATCATCGACACCGTAGGCGGCACGGCAAAAGTCCTCCCCGTAGCCAATCACGCACGAGCGACGAATCACCCTCTGAGCTGCCCAAGTGGAATCGATAGTCTTTAGCAAGTTCTTGAGAGAACGCTCCAGGCTCTCGGAAATATTTCCGCGGTGTCGATGATATTCCGAGGCGCAGAGTCTACCCGTACTATCGATCGCAGCAATCTTCATCGTGGTTGAGCCAGCGTCAATGCCAACGAAGAGGTCGCATGTCGCATTGCCCAGATCAATACGAGGCACTCTGCATGCATCATGCCTCTTCTTGAATATCTCGTACTCCTCCTGCGATTCGAAAAGCTTCGGAAGTCGTTGCATCCCTTCAAGATTGGAGAAATCAGCATTGGCAACCATCTGCTCAAAATCAGACAGCATTAGCGGAGCCGACTTCTTGTCCGAGAGCGCAGCTCCTCGCACGACGAAGAGATGGGCGTCCTTGGGTATGGTCACGTGCCGGGAGCTGAGGCCAGTAACCTTGCAGAACGCATCGCGGAGCATGGGGATGTACTCAAACGGTCCACCCAGCAGTACGACATTCCCGCGAATTGGTCTACCCGCAGAGAGCCCGGCAACCGCCTGCGTGCACACTGCTTCGAGCACACTGTAAGCGATGTCCTCTTTACGAGCGCCCGCATTGATAAGAGGCCTCACATCAGACTTGGCGAATACCGCACAGCGCGAAGCGATAGGATAAACCGTGGTATGGCCCATCGCGAGTTTCTGCATATCCTTGCTTTTCTTACCAAGAAGGCCTGCCATGGCGTCGATAAAACCGCCGGTACCGCCTGCGCAAACAGTATTCATCCGTTGCTCGGGTACACCTGAAAGATAGACGAGCTTAGTGTCCTCTCCTCCCATCTCGAGGATGACGTCAGTTTCCGGCATATAGGTTTCAACCGCATGTTTGAGGCAGACGACCTCCTGCACGAATGGAACTGAAAAGAGTTCGGCAACGCGCAT
>CADBRF010000085.1 GCA_902796975.1 uncultured Coriobacteriaceae bacterium | reverse complement strand
CTTGCCGCACGTGCCCGTTCCGCCGCATGGAACATCGATATCGATTCCCGCGCGCCGGGCAAGCTCGAGCAGGTTTTCGCCGGGTTCGGCATCAAGAGATTTCGAGACGCCCGCAGCACTCTCAAAAGTGACTCTGTACATCAACTCTCCAGGCATGAAGCAAGGGCAAATTATGCACAATTATAGATTCTGTCACGCCAACCTGTGCGGAATAATGAAACACAGGAGCTTATCGCCCTGCAGACGAGGGCGTGTAGCGCTCCACTAGCACAGACAATACGGGCGGGCGCACCCTATCGGCACACTCGCCCGCTTGCAAACAGTTAGTTCATAGTCTGTGAACTACATAATCGGATCCATGGTCAGTGCAGGATGACCGACCTTCTCCAGGAACTCGCACACGCCCTCGGAATCGGTGGCGATGGTCTCGTCACAGATCATGTCCGTGAAGTGGTCGATGCCATACTCTTCCTTCGCCGTCTTGTTGAGGCGAGAGGCAACACTGTCCTTCAGCTCCTTGGGCATCCAGACAATGCGGGCGTTGCCGCCCTCGGCAGAGATGAACTTCTTAGAGGAGATGAAGCTGCGGCCATGGCCCATGAAGCCAGGCGTCTGCACACCGCCACCGGTCATGGAAGCCAGCTCGCCGAAGGTCATGCCCGTAGGTGTCATGCCCACGTATTCGCGGTTGACGACGACGACACCATTGGCCTCGGGCATGATGCCGCAGATGCATTCGAAGCAACCGCAGGAGGTCATCGGGTCCTCGAGCAAGGAGTAAAGCGTAACGTTCTCGACTGCACCATGCGTTGCCTGGGCCACCATCTCGTTGACTGCGGTGTAGGAACCGAGACGCTCGTCAATGAGACCCTCTTTGGGAATCGGCTGGGAGGGGCCGGCATCGTTGAGTTCCTTGGTTGCCTTGGCATCGAGCCAGGAGACCGCGCCGCAGAGGCCGAGACGCTCCGGGGTGATGACGCAGCAGTGGGCAGGCGCGAACGACTGGCAGAGCACGCAGGTGTAGAAGGTGTCGACGCTTTCATCGGTGAGCGAGGTGAGCCGGTCATCGCGTGCCTGATAGCGCGGGGTGGCAACATCAGCAAGGAACGCCTTGACGCCGTCCATATCGGTGATGAACTCGACCTCAACCTTGTCCACAACCTCGCCGTATTCGGACTTGATCATGGAGATAAGAACATCGCCAAGGTCCTTCAGGCGAAGGCCGGCTTCCCAGGTGCTCTTGCTGATGCGGATACGGAAGAGATTGCGCTGGCCCGTGTGCATCATGCCTTCGACATAGTTGAACCAGGTGTGGATCTGACGCTCGATAACCGCCTCGAAGTCCTTCTGCATCTTGGCGCCGTAGACTTTGACATTGGTGGCAAGCGGCATGCGGATGAGCTCGTCGGACGCCTCGGGGACCTCAGGGCCGGTGATGACAACCTTGCCGTCCTCGACGTCGTCAGCGTTTTCGAACATGCTGACGAGTTCGGCCGTGGGGTTGTGGTCGGAGTCAAACTCGACATAGGTGTCCTTCTTGCGGATAATCTCGCCCTCGAAGGCTGCCGCGAAGGAAACGGGCAGGTCAACAGCCTTGGCCTTGGTTTTGATGTTACGAAGCTCATAGGACTTCTGAGCGGTTTGCGAATGGTCAGTCACTGAGACGAGCGCACCGGGAACCTGCATGTCGCCGAGGTCAATATCGGCGATGACAGGGAAGCCGAGTGCGATGGCGCCGGCACCAGCCGAAACGGTAACCGGGTCAAGCGCGCCAAAGGTGTTGACGAAGGCGGGGACGCGCTCCTTGGTGTAGGCAAGGAGATCCGGCAGTTTGCCAGCCTCAAGGGCACCGAAGATAAGTGCCGCGCGGACGGCAACGGTCACGACATGGATAACCGCCGTGACATCATGACCCAGCGGCACGACGCGGTAGTCAAGACCCATCTTGACGCCAGCCTCCTGGAGCTGGTCGATGCAATCACCCACGAGGAAGGTGAGCAGGCCCTTGGACTGGTAGTCCTTGACAACGGCAGCAAGACCT
>CADBRF010000084.1 GCA_902796975.1 uncultured Coriobacteriaceae bacterium | reverse complement strand
GCCCCTTGGAGCTGAGTTTCATGACGCTTTGATCTCTTCTCGGTGGTCTGCTTGAGTAACAGAACAAGTATAGAAATGGTAGTTGTGTTTGAGTTTGGATGTGCCGATTCTATCGGTGGATGAAGACTGCGCCACCAGCCAGTTTCCCCAGCGACTTTTGACAGGTTGATGTTGAACGAACAATGAGCGAACAACCTGCATCGTGCCCCGAAAACAATTGGAGGATGATGCGCCCGGAGGCGGAGCCGAAAGCGGAGAGATGTCTGAGCGCGTAGCGCGAGTCCTCGGAGCTGGCTTCGCCGGAGGGCGCATCGGGTGACGACCTTGTTTTACGGGACACGCTGGAGGTTGATTGCTCGAAGCTGACCGGATGAAAAGATCACAGAGACCAACTGGTGATTTTTTGCGACTTTTCGGGACATGCCGGAGGTCTATTACGCGGCATCTACCTGTCAAAAGTCGCAGGGGAAAATGGCTGGTGGCAGATGCTATACGTTGTCGTCGTGATCGGGCTTGCCTTTTCGCTTGTCAGCGAGGTTCTCCATGAACTCGCGGGCGTTCTTGCCCATGGCAGACAGGGCGTCTCCGATGTTCTCGCTAATCTGGCGTGCAGCGGGGGCAACGGTTTCGCTCACCGTCTCGTTCATTTCGCCCACGACGGCACCGTTCATGACGCCGAAGAGGAAGGTGGACATCGCATCGCGGTCGTCGTCTTCTAGGGCGGTGATGGATCCCATTGCGGCGGCGACTCCGTTGAAGCCGGTGGCGAACATGTCGGTCATGCTGTTGATACCGCGCTCTGTGAGCGATGCGTACCAGCCGTCGAGAAGCTTCTTTCTGCCCTCGAGATCGTGGGAATCCACAAGATGGGCGAATGCCTCGCGGATGCGGAGGCTGGCCTCGCGATATCCTGCCCCGCGGATGAGCGAACCGCGCATAACCTGCCAGTTGGTGGCGGAGTGTTCCATGACCCTGTTGCCGTTCGAGACGACGATAACCGGTTCGACCACCTGGCTTAGAATCGAGCCCACGACGCTGTATTCGGGCGTGAAGAAACTGATGCGGTCGCGCACGCAATCGAAGGAGGAGAGCGGCGCGACGCTGTCTTCGAACCCCGGAGAATCGTTGCACCAGATGTGGGTGATGCGGTCTTGGATTTCCTGCTTGCAGCGGGATGAGGCATAGGCAGCCAGATTGCCGCCCTTGGAATGACCGCCGACCTGAAGAGGACCCGCTGTGTGCAGACCAACATAGTCGAGGTAGGCGAGAGCATCGGTTTGCGAAGGCACTATGCGGTAGCTTGTCTCGCAATCCTCAATCCAGCCAACAAGGGAATCGTCTGTGCCGCGGAAGGAGACGAAGGTGCCACCGTCGGGCAAGGAAATGGTGACCGCGCCGAACTGCTCGTGCGTGTCCGGGTCCATGTTCTCCGCATAGCAGGAAAGCCGAGCGCCCGCGTAGCGCTTGCCCTTCGCCATGTAGCCAAGCAGGGTGCGGGTGCGCTTTGAAAGCAGGGGGCCGAGGTCCTCTGGATTGTCTGCAGGATGGAGCTTTTCGTAAGCTTCTGCCGCTTGCGATACACTCACGGAGGGAGGCAGCGGATAGCCGACCCCCAACTCTGTCAAATCAGCTGCCTTGCGCGTATCAGACACAAGCACGCCTTGTGGAAGGGGAGGGACGATATTTGTCAGGTCGACGTAGGAAAGCTGGGACAGAATGAGGTTGTCCACCTCGTTGAAGGGAACAACGTCGTAGCCAAAATCTCCGTACCAATCAAGATAATCAAACATATCTGCCATTTGAGCACCCTTCTCGCCGGCACTGATAGGTTTCTAGCCAGTTCGCATGATACGCCGCGTTCCTTCGTTTCCCAGTTTTTGCAAACGATACGTAACGCGGGGCTTCGGAAACGGAGTATGCAATGCCTCGGAACAGCAACAAATACTGTTGTAAACTCATAGTGTAGGCAGGTGCTGGTATTCTACTAAGCGTAGAACAAGAACGGACCCTGCACGTGCACGTGAAGGCAGCTCATGCATATCAATGGGCGCAGCTAGTGGCGTGTTTTTGTTGCGAATGTTTGAGGAAGCAATGACAGCAGGAGAAGAATACAATGAGACGGAGCTGACAGCAGAGCAACGCGAGCGGCTCAAAAGAGCTGGACAGATTAACGCTCTCGCGCGCAGGATTCTTGATACCTGTCGGGTCTCTCTCATGATGTCGTTCCGCTATCTCGACAGTGCGCTTTTCAAGATTCCCTTCAAGCCCGAGAACCTGCAGCGCCCGCTTGCAACCGATGGCATGTATCTCTACTACGACCCGATCAAGGTCATCAAGCAGTTCAAAACGGATCCTAACGAGGTCATCCGCGATTACTTGCATTCGCTCTTGCACTGCATTCTGCGTCATCCTTTCGCCACGCGCCGCTACGACATAGATGCGTGGTCGTTCGCCTGCGATATCTGCGTTGAAGCCATAGCGGTGGAGATGTGTGGGGACCGCTATCCTCTCCATTCAGACCGCGATGTCCGTGCCGCGTTCAAGGCTGCCCAGGGCGCTTTCGGCGCCTTTACTCCTGCCCGCCTCTACCGGGTTCTACGCGCCCTCGACTTCTCTCCCTACGACGGTTTCGGCGCCAGCCGCAATAGCGAAAATGGGGTTGTGCTCCAAAACGAGCTCACCGACGAGGAATTCGCCGCGTTACGCCGGGTGCTTCTCGAAAGCGGCTACCTTGTGCGCGACGACCATGACCCCTGGGCTCTTTCCAAGAAAAACGATAAGCAAGATTCAGACGATTCTGGCGACGAGGGCGAAGGCGACAGCGATTCGGATTCCG
>CADBRF010000083.1 GCA_902796975.1 uncultured Coriobacteriaceae bacterium | reverse complement strand
CTCTTCGGCGCCTTCGGGAATCTCCGAAACTACAAGAAGCTTCTCGGGATGATTCTTAGCCGTGTTGGCAAGATCTGCGAGAGGCGTGCCCACGATTTCGTGGATATACAGAATCTGGACAGCCTGACGACGTGCGCGGCTGTGGTCATGCTGGGAAGAACTCACCTAAAATCTACTCCTCGAACGAAAGGCCATCGACATAGATGTCGACATTGCTGACATCGACGCCGATCTGCCCCTTGAGCGCATCTGCAACTGCAGTACGAACATTGTCTGCAACCTCGACGAGACGATGTCCGTAGTACATCTGAATCGTAAGCGAAAGGCTGACATGGTCTTCGTCAACACGCTGCAGGTCAATACCCGCGGTGGGAATATTCTTGCCAGCCGTGAACGATGCCACGATGGACGGCAGTGCACCCGCGGTGCCCACGCCGGCAACGCCCTCGACTTCTGCTGCAGCAAGCGTGATGATGGTTTCGACAACGCCCGGAGCGATGGTGGTGTCACCTATCGTAAACGGCTCTGTGCTCTGCTTTTCCTTCATAGGATTCCTCCGTTCATCTCTGCTTCGATGAAGTCAGTGTGGAATTCGCCAGACTGGAAGACTTCGTTCTCAAGCACTTTCTTGTGGAAGGGAATGGTAGTGGCAACGCCCTCGATGACGAACTCGTCAAGAGCACGACGACCGCGTGCAATGGCCTCCTCGCGGGTATCGCCCCACACGATGAGCTTCGCCATAAGCGAATCATAGGTGGGCGGGACGGAATCGCCTGCACGAAGGTGCGTGTCAACGCGCACACCGGGGCCGCCCGGAAGGTCGAAGCGGGTAATCTTGCCCGGGCAGGGACGGAAGCCGTGCTCCGGATCTTCCGCGTTGATACGGAACTCGATGGCATGGGCCTTGGGGCTCATGGGGGCGAGACCTGCACAGCTCATAGGTTCGCCAGAGGCGATACGGAGCTGCTCCTTGATGATGTCTACGCCCGTAATTTGCTCGGAAACGGGGTGTTCCACCTGCACACGGGTGTTCATTTCCATGAAGTAGAACTTGCCGTCCTCGTCGAGCAAAAACTCGATGGTGCCAGCATTTTGGTAGCCAACGCCACGAACTGCCTTGAGAGCGGCTTCGCCCATGGCTTGACGGGTCTCTTCATCGAGCACGGGGCAGGGCGCTTCTTCGACAAGCTTCTGGTGCCTGCGCTGGATAGAGCAGTCGCGCTCGCAGAGGTGCATCGCATTGCCATGAGAATCAGCGAGAACCTGAATCTCCACGTGCTTGGGGCATTTGATGAGTTTCTCGAGATAGACCTCATCGTTGCCAAAGGCAACAGCCGCCTCGCCTTTTGCAGCCTCGAAATTGGCCGCAAGCTCTTCGTCGTTGTAGGCCTCGCGCATGCCCTTGCCACCGCCACCTGCGGAAGCCTTGATGAGAACGGGGTAGCCGACCTCATGGGCAAACGCACGAGCCTCTTCGACGGATGCAACCGGGCCATCAGATCCGGGGACCGTGGGAACGCCAAGCTTCTTCATGGTCGCCTTGGCAGCAGCCTTGTTGCCAAGCGCATCGATGCAGTCTGCAGACGGCCCGATGAAGATGAGGTCGTTGTCGGCGCAGGCGCGGGCGAAATCGGCGTTCTCGGAGAGAAAGCCATAGCCCGGGTGAATTGCCTGAGCACCCGTGGTCTGCGCAGCGGCAATGATATTGGAGATAACAAGGTAGGACTTGTTGGAGGGCGCGGGGCCGATGCAGACCTTCTCATCTGCCATCTGCACCGCACGTGTGTCCTTGTCTGCCGTGGAATAGACGGCAACCGTCTTGATGCCGAGCTCACGCGCAGCCCGCAAGACGCGCAGGGCGATCTCGCCTCTGTTCGCTATGAGAATTTTGTCCAGCATGTCTACTCCGAAATGGGCTCGACGTAGAACATGACCGTGCCGAACTCGACCGGATCGCCGTTCTCGACGCAAACCTCTTTAACCGTGCAGAGCTCTTCGGCGGCAATCTCATTCATGAGCTTCATCGCCTCGACGATGCACATGGTATCACCGGCATGAACCGTGTCGCCCACCTTGCAGAAGGGGTCTGCATCAGGGCTGGGAGCAGCATAGAAGGTGCCGACCATGGGAGCCGTGACAGGCTTCCAGGATGCGGGACGATCGCCAGCGTCCTCCTTCTTGGCAGCCGCGGGAGCTGCTGCAGGAGCGGGGGCAGCGGCTGCAACTGGGGCAACGCCTGCGACAACCGGCATATTGGGGTTACGGACGGTGATCTTGGCACCAGCCTCCTCAACGGTGATTTCACCTACGCCAGATTCCTCGACGAGCTTGACAAGATCGCGAATCTGTCCGATATCCATCTGGTCTTCCTCCTTGGTAAGAGCTACCGAATCTGAATAGAACATGGTTTTCTCAACTCTACGCTGCTTCTCGAGGAAGGCACGCGCTTCGTTGGGGAACATGGCGTACATGAGGACATCTTCCTCGCTCGTTGCGAGTTCGCCAATCTCCTCGGCATAATCCTCGTAAGACTTGGTCTCGAGCGAGCAGGGCGAAACATCCGGCGGAAGCGGCTTCATGCTGCCGAGCGCCGCTTTCTGGATATCCGGGTCGATGCGACCGGGGGTCTTTCCATAGTAGCCGGCGAGGTAATCCTTCATCTCCTTGGAGACGACCGACCAGCGTTTGCCCGTGAGCACGTTGAACACAGCCTGCGTGCCGACAATCTGCGAGGTGGGCGTGACGAGCGGCGGATAGCCGACTTCGGCACGGACCTTGGGGATTTCCGCGAGGACTTCGGGCAGACGGTCGAGCGCCTTCTGCACCTGGAGTTGGCTCACGAGGTTGGACATCATGCCGCCTGGGACCTGGTGGCTGTAGACGCGCATGTGGTCGAGCGTGGAGATACCGCGCTTGAAGCCGCGGCGTTGGCGCACGCCCTCCCAGTAATCTGCAATATCGAAGAGCTTGTCCAGATCCAGACCCGTATCGTAGGCAGACTCTTTGAGAGCTGCGACGATCATCTCAACCGCTGGCTGAGAGTTGCCGAAGGCGAGCGGGGCGGTGGCTGTGTCGACGATGGCAGCGCCTGCCTCGGCTGCCTTGATGTAGTTGGCAGGAGCCATGCCACCAACGTAGTGGCAGTGCACGTGGACAGGCAGGCCGACTTCCTTGTTCAGCGCATGGACGATACGCTCAGCGCGGTAGGGCGTGAGCATGCCCGCCATATCCTTGATGCAGATGGACTTGGCGCCAATTTCCTTGAGCTGTTGCGCATATTCCACGTAGGAATCAAGCGTGTGCACAGGAGACAGGGTGTACGAGATTGCGCCCTCGAACCAGGCACCGCACTCGTTGAGCGCCTCGGCAGAATCGAGCACGTTGCGGATGTCGTTCAAGGCATCGAACACGCGAATGACATCAATGCCATTGCGGTGAGAGGCTTTGAGAAAACGCTGAACGATATCCTTGGAATAGTGCTTGTAGCCGAGAAGGTTCT
>CADBRF010000082.1 GCA_902796975.1 uncultured Coriobacteriaceae bacterium | reverse complement strand
TCTCCACCAATTTGAACGATTACACCTACGACGAGCTTTCCCAATACGATGAGATCTTTCTCTCCGGGTTCACCTATACCAACCGCGATGAGGCCGAAGAACTGGTCACACGTCTTTCCGAGAACGGGACGCGCGTGATTATCATGGCTGACGGCATTCCCGAGGAAACACATACGGGTTCCAAGACCTTCCTGGGCATTGATTGCGAGACAATCGACTTCTACAACGGATTCCCGGAGTTCGACACCATTGATGGCAAGCTCGCCTGCGATCTTTTCCCCGCTGAATATGCAGACTGGAAGACGGTTTACGTGAACGGGCTCGACGATGTGTGGGGCACCATCCATGAAGACGGCCGCGACCTCGACTTCTATGGCACGGTCAAGAACGACAACATCATGGTTATCGGTCTCAACCTGACCTTCTACTTCTCGCTCACGCGTGATAATGGCGTGGGTGTCCTGCTGAGCCATGCGTTGGATCTCTCCAGCGATGAACTGCCCCAGCGCGCGGTCGTTCCGCTTGAAGTGGAATACGGCAAGCGCGCGATTACCATCACGAGCGACTTGGATGGCGTGGATACGACGCTTGCCTATCACGACATCTTCTCGAGTGACCAGGAAATCTGGGATGACAACCACCTGCTCTACGTGAATGCAGGCACCACCGTAGTGAATATGCGCTATCCCTATCTGCTAGAGGGCATGGCCGTGACGCTTCTCGGCGTGGGCCTTTCCATTTTCCTGTTGGCAGAGATGCGCAAACGCGAACGGAAGAAGCGCGGTAATCGGGCGCGGAGCAGTGAAGCAGGCGGCTCTATCCCAGCTTCCGGACCTTTGGAAACGGAGCCTGCCAAGATGGCAGAATAATCCCTCCTGAGCTGGTATAACGTCTTCAACTTGCCCGAGGTGCCACTGCTTGGGCTTTGGTGTCATGACGGTAACAACAGGCGAACTTGATATAAACAGACTTAGATTTCATATTGTTTTGTTTTTAGATGTTCCTATACTCACAATTGCACGAGTGAAAAACTGAATAGCACGGTAACGAAAAGGAACAGTGATCAATATGAGGCTAGATAAACTTGCAGTGACGTCAACTGAGGCGCTGCAGAGCGCAATCACGATCGCTGCTGATGCACAGGCGGCGGCCGTCGAGCCAGAGCACCTGCTCAAGGCCCTGCTTGATTCAAATGAGAATAACCTGACCGCCATTATCGAACGTATCGGCGCAGATCCCGATGCCATCAAGCAGGCCGTCAATGCAGAGATCGCCCGTCAGCCCAAAGTCTCCAACTCCACAGCGGGTGCGGGGAATGCGAGCCAGCGCACGGGGCAGGTCATAGACAACTCGGTGAAAATCGCCGAGCACATGGGAGATAACTACGCGACCACCGAACACCTGCTCATTGCCCTTACAGACGACAAGGGCGCCGCGGGCAAGATCCTGGAGATGAACGGGGTTACCCACAAACGCGTCGAAGAGGTCTACGAGAATCTCCGCGGAGAGACCCGCGTGACCGACCGCGATACCAAGACCGAGTTCGAGGCGTTGGAAAAGTACGGCCAGAACCTCACTGAGCAGGCTCGCGAGGGCAAGCTCGACCCGGTCATCGGCCGCAACGACGAGATCCGTCACACCATCCAGGTTCTCTCCCGCAGAACTAAGAACAACCCCTGCCTTATCGGCGAGCCTGGTGTTGGCAAGACGGCCATCGTCGAAGGCCTTGCCCAGCGTATCGTTTCGGGCGATGTGCCCTCCACCCTCAAGAACAAGGAGGTCGTGGCGCTTGACCTCGGCCAGATGATGGCGGGTGCCAAATACCGCGGCGAGTTCGAGGACCGTCTCAAGGCGGTGTTGCGCGAGGTCGAGCAGAGCCAGGGCAACATCATCCTCTTCATTGACGAGCTACACACCATCGTGGGCGCCGGTGCAGGCGAGGGTTCTCTCGACGCAAGCAACATGCTCAAGCCTGCTCTGGCGCGCGGTGAGCTTCATGCAATCGGCGCCACTACGCTCGATGAGTACCACAAGTACATCGAGAAGGACAAGGCGCTCGAGCGCAGGTTCCAGCCGGTCATGGTCGATGAGCCAAACGTCGAGGATACCATCTCCATTCTCCGTGGCATCAAGGAGAAGTACGAGATTCACCATGGCGTGCGCATCCAGGACTCCGCTATTGTGGCGGCGGCCCAGCTCTCCGACCGCTATATCACCGACCGCTTCCTTCCCGACAAGGCCATCGACCTCGTCGACGAGGCGGGCGCTCACCTGCGCATGGAAATTGACTCCATGCCCGAGGAAATCGATGAGCTCGACCGTCAGGTCACTCAGATGCAGATCGAGGAGCAAGCCCTTATGAAGGAGGAGGACGAGCTCTCCAAGCAGCGTCTCGAGGAGTTGAGGAAGAATATCGCCGATAAGAGCGATGAGCTCAACCGCCGCAAGGCAGAGTGGCAGAACGAGAAGGACATCATCAACCGCCAGCAGGAGCTCAAGGCCCAGATCGACCAAGCCAACTCCGATGTGGAGCGAGCGACGCGCGAGGGCGACTACTCCAAGGCATCCGAGATTCGCTATGGTCAGATTCCGCAGCTGCAGGCAGAGCTCGAGAAAATTTCCTCCACCATCGATGAGAACCAGGAGAAGGAGGGCGGCCTGCTCAAGGAGGAGGTCACGCCCGAGGATATCGCCGACGTTGTGAGCAGCTGGACCGGCATCCCGGTTTCCAAGATGATGGAAGGCGAGATGCAGAAGCTCGCTCATCTGGAAGACCGCCTGCACGAGCGCGTGGTTGGCCAGGACGAGGCCGTCAAGGCGG
>CADBRF010000081.1 GCA_902796975.1 uncultured Coriobacteriaceae bacterium | reverse complement strand
TCCGGGTTTGCCTGCATCTCGCTTCGTTCGTTGATGACGCGCAGCTAAGATCGGTTATCCAAGATATCGCCTGCGATAATGTGGTCGTCATGCGCAGGCGGGGGCTCCTGACTCTTTCCGAAGCTCTTCTCGTGCGTGATCTTTGGCTCTTCGGCTATTTCGGGCCGTCTGGCAGCGCGCGGGGTAAGCGGGATGCTCAGCTGCTTGATGAGGCAGGCAGGCTCTTGCAGGCGATGTGCAGGAGCATCGGCTATGCCACGGTGAATATTCCGTGGGATGTGGCGCCCTATATTCTCCATTCACCGACTGACCAGGGCACAACTGAGGCGACCGAAGACGCTGCCATACCACCACTCCGCATCACGGTTTTCGGAGGTTTCGAGATTGCTCTGGGCGATCAGCTCATCGATGAGGGAACGCTGCGAAGGAAAGCCCGGCTTTTCATCGAGGTGCTCGCCCTGCACCTGGGGCGCGATGTTTCGCGTGACGAGTTGCTCAAGACTCTCTGGCCGCGCTCTGAACGAAAGCGAGCTCTCGATAACTTCTACACCGTGTGGAGTAATGTCCGCAATGCACTAGGGGGAGGTGAACCCTATGTTATCTATGAGGGCGGGTTCTTTCATCTCAACAACCGCGTTGTGATTTCCGATGTGGGCGAATTCGAGCAGCTCTCGAGAAACATCCTGCTCGAACGTGTGGATAATGCGGCTCTCATGGATACCTATGTGCGCATCGAGAGCCTCTACCGCGGAGGACTGCTGCCCGGCGAGCGAATGGTTCCATATATAGATTCACGCCGCGAGAAGTATCGAGAGATGTATATAGACAACATGATTACCGCCTCCGAGCGTGCGTTAGGGATGAACGACGTTCGCCTTGCTTTGTGGTTTGCCCGGAAGGCGTATGAATTCGAACGCAAACGTGAGGACGTCTATCTCGCCCTCATTAGGGCCCAGGCTGCCGCCGGACAACGCTGCACTGCCATCAGAACGTATTTCGAGTGCACGACTTATCTTCGCGATGAGCTGGGTATCGATCCTTCCGCGGAGATGCAGACAATCTATGGGAGGCTCATTACAGAGGACCCCACGCTGAGGGAGTTGACTCAGGAAACTTTCAAGCTCGCCCCATGAAAGGCGCACCTAACGATTTCCACGAGTTTGCACTTGTAGACTCTTCACGTCTCTGTCACCATTTTGTCAGGTCTGTGTGCTAGAGTCTCACAAGCTAGTATGCAATACGGTCACCTCAACGTTGAAAGCAAGTGACATGCCAAATTTTTTCAAGAAAATCCTTTCCGCAGGCGAGGGCAAGGAGATTCGCAAATTTTCAAACCGCGTCGGTGAAATCAACTACCTCGAAGACGAGATTCAAGCGCTCACCGATGATGAACTCCGTGGCAAGACTGCCGAATTTCGCGAGAGATATGGGAACGGCGAGTCGCTTGACAATATGCTGCCCGAAGCGTTCGCTGTTGTTCGTGAGGCGTCAAAGCGCACCACGGGGCTGAGGCATTTCGATGTCCAGCTCATCGGCGGTATGGTTCTCCACAGCGGCCAGATCGCCGAGATGAAAACCGGTGAAGGCAAGACTCTCGTCTCTACGCTTGCAGGCTATCTCAACGCCATCCCCGGCAACGGGGTTCATATTGTCACGGTCAACGACTATCTGGCTAAGCGCGATAGCGAGTGGATGGGGCAGATCTACAAGTTTCTGGGCATGAATGTAGGTCTCATCCAGAACGGTCTCAAGACGCCGCTTCGCAAAGAAGCCTACCTTGCTGATGTAACCTATGGTACCAACTCCGAGTTCGGCTTTGACTATCTCCGCGACAACATGGTTGGCAATGCGGCATCTCGCGTGCAGCGCGGCCATTCCTATGCCATCGTCGACGAGGTTGACTCCATCCTCATCGATGAGGCGCGCACCCCGCTCATCATTTCTGGTGCGGGTAGCCAGGATGTCGAGGAATACAAGCGGTTCGCTGCTGCTGTGCGCCGTCTCAGGCCAGAAGAAGATTTCGAGATGGACGAGGCAAAGCGAACCATCTCCGCGACCGAGATTGGCCTCGAACGCGTCGAGAAGGCGCTTGGCATCGACAATATCTACGACGATCTCTCCGGCCAGACTTCCAACCACCTACAGCAGGCTTTGAAGGCGCAGTTCCTCTTCCATCGAGATAAGGATTATGCCGTCATCAACGGCGAGGTCAAAATCGTTGATGAGTTTACCGGCCGCATCATGGAAGGCAGGCGCTATTCCGAAGGCCTGCACCAGGCTATCGAGGCGAAGGAAGGCGTGCTCGTGCGCGCTGAGAACCAGACGATGGCCACCATCACCCTGCAAAACTATTTCCGCCTGTATGAAAAGCTCTCGGGCATGACGGGCACTGCAAAGACCGAGGATGCCGAGTTCCACGACATCTACAATCTGGAAGTTCAGGTTATTCCACCCAATAAGCCGGTTATCCGTGAAGAGCTTCCCGACCTTATCTATCGCACGGTGGATGCGAAATTCAACGCCGTGGCGGACGATGTTTCGAGGCGCCACGCACGCCAGCAGCCTGTACTGATCGGCACCGTCTCTATTGAGAGCTCCGAGAAGCTTTCCGCCATTCTCTCGCGGAGGGGAATCAAGCACAACGTTCTCAACGCTAAGTTCCACGAGCGAGAAGCGATGATAGTCGCCCAGGCTGGCCGTGCTGGTGCTGTTACCGTTGCAACGAACATGGCGGGCCGAGGTACCGACATCCTGCTCGGCGGCAACCCCGATTATTTGGTCGAAGACATACTGCTCGAGCACGGTATCAACCCCGAGGACGCAACAAGCGAGCAGCGCGAGGCAGCTCTTGAAGAAGCTCGCGATACATGCGCCCGCGAGGCGAAGATCGTGCGCGAAGCCGGTGGTTTGGCGGTAATTGGCACCGAACGTCACGAGTCACGCCGAATCGACAACCAGCTCAGAGGCCGTTCCGGCCGTCAGGGAGACCCCGGTTCTTCCCAGTTCTACCTGTCCCTTGAAGACGATTTGATGCGTCTTTTCGGCGATAAGATGGACAAGATCGCGAACTTCATGGAGAGAAGCTCTCTTGAAGACGATATGCCCATCCAGGCAAAGATGGTCACCAAGGCTGTCGAGAACGCGCAGCGCCAAGTCGAATCCATGCATTTCAGCGCTCGTAAACACGTCCTTGAATACGACGATGTCATGAACGAGCAGCGCAAGAGCATCTACGCCGAGCGTAATAGCATCCTCGATGGCAAGAGCTATGGCGAGAGAGTGCCTGCCCTCATTGAAGAGTCAGTTGCCAACGAGGTATACGAATGCTGTCCGGAGAAATCATCCTATGACGAATGGGATCTGGACACGCTCAACAACTGGGTCAAGACAATGACCGGCGTCGAGGGCATCAATGTTGGCGAGCTCGACCACGAGGAAGATGCCAATCGTCTCGCTGAGGTCACCGGAGAGGGCATACAAAGGCTCTACGATGCTCGCAAGCATGGGATTCCGCCAGAGCTTTTCGCTGCTGTGGAAAACCAGGTCATGCTTCGTGTTATCGATCGGCGCTGGATGGCTCATCTCTCCGAGATGGATTATCTCCGCACGGGCATAGGCTTGCGTGCCATTGGCCAGAGAGACCCGCTCACCGAGTACAAGGAAGAAGCCTTTCGCATGTTTGGCGAGCTTGTCGCCAACATCTACGAGGACTTCCTCCGCACCATGCTTCACCTGCGCTTCTCGGTAAAGGTCGAACAAGAGGCGCAAGAGCCGGGTGAGGGCGAGGGCGAGCATGCGCTCGACGACGCTTCTTACTCTGCACCCGATGAGGACATCCCGCAGACCATTTCTGGCAGGGGAGCTCACTCAGCGCCTGTTTCTACCGCCGCCGAGGCGGCAAACGCTGCGGGCGCGGCACCGAAGGCTTCCAATCCGGCGACTCCCAAGACCTATGTAAAAGACAAGGATGACCCGTTCGCAAACGTCGGCCGCAATGATCCCTGTCCTTGTGGTTCTGGGAAGAAATTCAAGAAGTGCCACGGCGCCAACCGTTGACCTAAATACTGAAGCTCGCTTTCTTTGAACGTGGAGCAGCAGTGCAAGTGGCTCTTAATGCCTCTCTTGTCTGTTGCTTCTGCGGGGAGGAAGGTGGGCTTTCCTCCTTATCAGCTCTGTCAGATCGCATGCTTGCTGACGCGTTCGAAGGAGTGAGCTGAAAGATGTGGCGATGCTAATCCAGTCAACGGCTTTCGTGTAGGTAACTAAGTGGGTGAACAATGGTCGAGAATCACGAATCTGAGCTCAAGGAGCTCCGGGAACGCATCGAGGTCATGCGTTCGTATCTCCATATTGATGAAAAGTCCGAGCAAGCGTCTGAGCTGGAGAAGCTAAGTACTGAGCCTGGTTTCTGGGATGATCAAGAGCGTGCCCAGTCTGTTATGAGCAAAGTTTCCAAGCTCCGCGGCGAGATTGAGGAATATGGGCAGACCGCCTCTGCGCTTGAGGATGCAGAGGTTGCCAACGAGCTCGCTGTGGAGGAGGACGATGCTGATCTCGAGGCAGAGGTCGTCAGTTCTCTAGCCGAATTGCGGAAACGCGCTGATAGTCTAGAGCTGTCTTCCTGGTTTACCGGGGAATTCGATGATGGGGATGCCATCCTCACTGTCAATCCTGGTCAGGGTGGGCTTGAAGCCCAGGACTGGACCGACATGCTCTTCCGCATGTACGTGCGGTATGCCGAGAAAAAGGGATGGAAGGTCACCCTCAACGACGTTGTGCCGGGTGAGGCGATTGGCCTAGATCGTGCGACTATTACGGTTTCCGGCCATAACGCATACGGCATGCTCCGAAGCGAACAGGGCGTGCATCGCCTGGTGCGCATCAGCCCGACAGATGCCAAGAAGCGCCGTCAGACGACCTTTGCCGGTGTGGAAGTGCTGCCAGTCATCCCCGATGATATCGAAGTCGATATCGATCCCGGAGACCTCCGCATCGATGTCTACCATTCCTCTGGGCATGGCGGCCAGGGTGTCAACACTACCGATTCGGCCGTACGCATCACGCACCTTCCCACGGGCATCGTGGTTACCTGCCAGAACGAACGTTCGCAAATCCAGAACAAGGCAACCGCCATGGGCATTCTCCGCTCCAAGCTGTATGAGCTTGAAGAGGAGAAACGCGCCGAAGGGCTCGATGAATTGCGTGGCCCAAAGCACGAAATCTCATTTGGCAGCCAAATCCGGAACTATGTGCTTTATCCTTATCAGATGGTCAAGGATTTGCGCAGCGGTGTTGAAACGGGCAACGTCGATGCGGTTTTCGCTGGTGATATTGATGAGTTTGTCGTCGGATATCACCGTTGGCGTGTTTCGCAGTCGTAGACGTGTCCGGTGGTGTAAGTTCTAGACGCCTAGCCAGTGTTGGATTGGAAAGAGGACAGCGGTGATTAAGAGAGACACGGACGAGGTTATCGAAACAGCTCGTCGTATGCGTATCGACATCATTGAAATGCTTGCCGCAGCTGGAAGCGGGCACCCTGGCGGGTCGCTTTCGGCAGCTGATATCGTTGCAAGCCTCTATTTCGGCGGAGTCATGGAGTACGACGAGAATAATCCGCTTTCTTCAGGGCGCGACCGATTTATCCTCTCGAAGGGCCATGCCGCTCCCGTTCTCTACGCTGCGCTCGCGGAGGTCGGCTATATTCCGCGCGAAGAGCTTCTTACCCTCCGCAAACTGCACAGCCGTCTGCAAGGGCACCCCGATTCCAAGAAGGTCCCCGGTGTCGAGGTCTCCACGGGCTCTCTCGGCCAGGGTCTTTCAATCGCAAGTGGTCTTGCGCTCGGCATGCGGCTCAATGCAGCAGACGGAGAAGAGCCCCATCGCGTCTTCACTCTCATGGGCGATGGCGAAATCGAAGAGGGCCAAGTCTGGGAAGCGGCCATGTTCGCCGCCCACTACAAGCTCGACAACCTCGTTGCCATAGTCGATAACAACAACCTGCAGATTGATGGCGATGTCCGCGATGTAGCTGGTCTCGATAAGATTGCTGCGAAGTTCTCCGCATTCGGCTGGCAGACCATGGAAGTCGATGGCAACGATGTCCCCGCGGTCCTCACTGCACTTCGTGCCGCCACCCTCATCACGGGTGCACCCGTTGTCATCGTTGCCCATACGGTCAAGGGCAAAGGTGTCTCGTTCATGGAGAACCAGGCCGGCTGGCACGGAAAGGCACCGAATGCCGAGCAAGCAAAGGCGGCAATCGCCGAGCTCAACGGGGAGGAATAGCAGATGGCTTCTATCGCAACACGTGCTGGCTACGGCGAAACGCTGGTTGAACTGGCCAAAGAGGGCTTCGATGTCATGGCCGTGGAGGCCGATCTCGCGGGTTCCACCACAACAGGAAAGCTTGCAGACTACGACCCCGACCGTTTCGTGGACGTTGGCATCGCAGAGCAGAATATGATCGATGTGGCAGCTGGCCTGTCGCTTGCAGGCAAGACTGTTTTCACGGGCAGTTTCGCCGCATTTGGAACTGGCCGCTGCTATGACCAGATTCGAAACACCGTCTGCTATGCAAACCTCAATGTCAAGGTGTGCCCCACGCACTCTGGCGTGACGGTTGGTCCCGATGGTGGCAGCCACCAGATGCTCGAAGACGTGAGTCTCATGCGTGGGCTCCCCGGCATGCGCGTGCTCGTTCCTGCAGACTACTGGTCTGCAAAACAGGCCATTCGCATTGCAGCAACTACCCCCGGCCCCTTTTATGTGAGGCTTGGCAGGGCGAAGGTTCCTGAAGTCTACGATGCCGAAACCGTTCTGGAGCTTGGACACTCCTATGTCCTCCGTGAGGGCTCCGATGTGACTATCATCGCCAGCGGAGTTGAGGTGGCACAGGCTCTTGAGGCGGCGAAAACGCTCGAGGAGCGCGGTATTTCCGCTGAGGTCATTGACGCCTTCAGCATCAAGCCCTTCGATAAGGAGACGCTTCTTGCCAGCGTGGCCAAAACGCACTGCATTGTCACGTGCGAGGAGCATTCTACGGTTGGTGGCCTTGGCTCTGCTGTTGCAGACATCCTCGGTGAGAACTATCCTGTGCCCCTTGAACGTGTGGGCGTTCGAGACAAGTTCGGCACGAGTGGCGACCCCGATGAGCTTCTCCAGGAATTCGGTCTCGATGCAGCTGG
>CADBRF010000080.1 GCA_902796975.1 uncultured Coriobacteriaceae bacterium | reverse complement strand
TGCCGGGAACGGCTGCCCATACTGGTTACGAAGGGTGACCTTTTCGCCAACAGACAGGGTCTCAGCACCACGCATGCGCTTGAGGGGCATCTTCTGAAGGCCACGCTCGTCCCACTCGCCATATGCGTCTGCAGGCTCCAGGCGAACCGTCTTGGTCTCGCCAACCTCCATATCCTTCACGGCTTTGTCGAAACCGGGAATCATCTGACCAGCCATGCAGGTGAACGCAAGCGGCTCATTACGGTCGTAAGACGAATCGAACTTGGTTCCATCGTCGAGCGTGCCCGTGTAGTGGACCTTGACCTGTTTGCCTTCGTTGCTCATGAAACTCCTCCGAACAATATCGAGAATAATCAGTGCGCCTAGTGTAGAGGTGAAATCACGGAAAAATGATGAGGACTTTCATCCGTTTCCAAATAGGTGCTTTCGCGATGCGCAGAAGGCAGCGAGAACCCTACCTGCTGCTGTGCAGCTTCGAGAGAAAGTCAGTCTGCGGTTCTTTCCCGTGCAGGGCGCGCCAACAAGGGCCTCCATGGCACATAAGAGTGAACAAAAAGAGCATCGAGCAGAGCAGGGCGGCTTCGCCCAGACCAAACCGCATGCAGACGATGAAGAGGAAGATAGCTTGAATAGCAACTGCCCCATAGCAGAGCTGCTTGGAAACGATAACGATTACAAGTCCCAGGATAAGTGCCGCCATTCCCCACACAGGGTCGAAGAGGACAATGGTCGAAGCAGACGTGGTTACGCCTTTGCCGCCCTTGAACCTGTGCCAGAAGGGTGCATCGTGCCCGATCGTTGCCCCAAGCCCCGCCCAGAGCGTGGCGAGCTGACCCAAACCAGGAGCGAGAATGAACCGGCAGATGAGACATGCCAGCAAGGTCTTGCCGATATCGCCCGCGAGTGTCACCGCCGCCCATTTCACCCCGAGCAGGCTTCCGATATTGGCCATGCCAGGGTTGCCAGACCCCACTTCGAAAGCGCTCGCACCGAGCTTTTTCCGAGCGACAAGATCCGCTGTGAGAAAACAGCCGAACAGATACCCCACAGCAAGGCAGACGACACGTACGACCATGATGGCTCACCTTCTTATTGCTGCGCTTCATGATAGACGTATGCGCATAGAAGTGAGGTGAGATGCGGAAACTAAAAAAGGCGGAAAGCCTTTCGGCTCCCCGCCCCATCTGCTTTAAGCCCTAGACTTCAGGTTTTTCCGAAGCATAGAATGTTGCCTGGTCAAACACCTCTTCGATGGTCTTGCCATCGATGAAACCCAGGCTCAGGAACTCGTCCATTGACTGCACGAGATCGCTGCAATCTGTGTAATGACCTTTCTCGTTTAGGACCTCGGTGCACTGCGCGCGCCAGAAATGGCTGTTCGCATCGGTGAGATAATAGAGATCCTCACCGATTTGCATGTACATCGCATGCTTGCCGCGAAGATACATACCAAGGTCCTCGTAGTTCATATCCAGTGGATCCTCCGCCTTCATCCCCATGCTGGCACTCCTTTCCACGTTGGACAAGTAATGCAGGTAGTTGCATTACTCACTGCTAGCTATAAATATAGCGGTGATTGACCCATTTGTGGCGAGAATCGTGACAGTTATTTAAACATTTTCCCAGCTAAATACGGAATTTTTAATCATGGTGTCTAGAATCACCAGAAAAGTGCGAAGAGAGCCTATAAGCCGGGTTCTGTCTTTTAAGACGACCATTTATCTAGAACCACCGTTACCAGCGGTTTCGAGCAGGCAACCCGAACGCGAACCGGGCCAGCCCATTGCGTTCCTATTTGCCCTTGCTTCGGATGGGGTTTACCAAGCCGCCATGTTGCCATGACGCTGGTGCGCTCTTACCGCACCGTTTCAGCTTTTCTCTCGCAGCCTATCCAGGCTTTGAGGGAGTCTTCTTTTCTGTGGCACTGATCCGTCGGGTCTCCCCGCCCGGCTGTTAGCCGGCATCCCGCCCTATGAAGCCCGGACTTTCCTCATCGCCCTGATTTCTCAGGACTCCGCGGCCGTCCAGCTCTCTTCGCGAATGCGCATTATAGCGCAATAGAGCGAATTAAGAATATAGATTTCCCTGACGTTCGTCTCATACCCTCAACAAGTGCCCTTGGATGTCAAAATGCAAAATTTCCCCGATACTCATTTTGATTTTGACATCCAAGGGCACACAGGCTTTGCGATTACCCGACAATCATTTTGATTTTGACACTCCAGCGCGCTCGTGCAGGTACGTGTCGAGAAACCTAATTCCCCAGCATATCAACGCGAGCAAGATCTGCTTCGGTGATGGGGAGCTCGTAGCGTTTATGGCGGCTGGACATGCCTGAGACACAGGTGACTTTCCCTTTAGGAACACGGAAAAAGGCAGCCAGTGCAACGCCAGCTGCCTTTGTTGCCTTGCCCTTTTCGGGAGCAGCCGTCACACGTACGGCGAGCTCCCGGGAACCATCTACACCATCACGCCAGCCCATAACTTCGTCGCGCGAGGAGCGCGGCGTTACATGAACTGCGAGAACCATGCCTATTCCAGGATGGTGGTGGCGTCAGCGTCGCTGGTATTCCTGTTCAGGTGGGTGCCGAACTGCGTGCGACGGTTGACGCTGGAGCCGAGAGAAGGAATCTTCTCCTCGATAACCGTGGTAACGCTCGCATTGGAGGTATCTGCCGGCTTCGGGTTATCTTTGACAACCTTGAGATCTTCGGGCTTGGGGAGCAACTCGTTGACGATGTCATCGGGAATCATGGCAGGACGAACGTCTGCGAACTCGCTATCAGCCTCTGCCTGAAAACGGGCGAGCATCTTCTGATAGTCCTTGCGGAACTTGGCGCACGAAGTCTCGAGCTGGTCAATCTCCAGGAAGATATTCTGCTTGGTCTCCAGAGCCTGGCGAATAAGCTCGCGCGCCTTGGACTCGGACTCGCGGTAAATGCGTTCGCCTTCGGAACGAGCTTCTTCCATGAGGGCATCTGCGCTGCGCTGAGCAGAGATGAACGCACGGGAGATGACATCATCATTGCCATTGGAGTTGTCAAGCTGCTGCTGGAGTTTGTCGATTTTGCCCTGGGCGGCCTGCAGGCGCCTTTCCGCCTCGCTTGCCCTGGCAAGTGCCTCATCGCGCGCCGCCTCTGCCTCGTCGGCACGAGCCTTCTCGCGCTCGAGCTCTGCAGGGTCTGCCCCCGTCTCCTTGGAAACGTCCTTCTCCTCTTCGAGATCGCTGACCTTATCCTGGAGATTCTTGTTCTCTGCAGTGAGCTCTTCGACACCGACAGCTGCCTTCTCGAGGAAAGCGTCGACCTGCTCGACATCGTAGCCACGACGAGAGTGCTCAAATCCGACCTCGCGGATTTCGGATGCTGTAATGCTCATGCCATGTCCTTTCGCTAAAGCGTTTCTAGAGAATCCACGCGAGCAACCTGCCCACGAGCTGCAAGACAATAATCGCAAATATGGGGCTTATGTCGACCATACCGCCTATTGGTGGAATTATACGACGAAACGGGGAGAGGAACGGTTCGCAGATGCGTCCAAACGCATCATATACACGTCCTATAGTGCCGTAGCTAACGTTTGGAATCCAGCTCATCAGCACGTAAATGATGATGACCGTCATGTAGATATCGACCGCCGTGAGAATGAGACGACGGAGGAAAAGCAAAGTGAGCATCTAGGCTCCTAATTCTCGTGAACGCTTGCAGGCGGCAGCAACGCCATCGGCAAGCGAAGACTCCAATCCACCAGCGCGCATCTGCTCGAGCGCCGCGGCAGTCGTTCCGCCGGGAGTGCTCACAGCCTTGATGGCGGCTGGGAGATCCTGGTGGGTTTCCTCGAGCATTACCGCCGTACCCTTCATGGTCTGCACGGCGAGCGTGAGGGCAGTCTGATAGTCCATGCCCAGCTTCTCAGCTTCACGGGCGATGGATTCTACGACCAGCTCGAAATAGGCCGGGCCAGAACCGCTTACTGCGCAGGCAATATCCTGCTGGTCTTCCGCGATGATAACGGCAGCGCCCATATACGCAAACATGTCACGGACGAGATCGACAGACTCAGGCGAGGTCTGCGCTCCCCCGCTTACAGCGGACATGCCGCATCCATTGGCTAACGGCGTGTTGGGCATCACGCGGACGACATCGGTCTGTGTCCCAAAGATATCAATAAGCGATGCCGTTGACACACCAGCGGCAACAGAGACAATGCGTGCCTGGCCGATGCCCTGGCTTGCAAGCTGGCTTGCCACGGTTGGCACCACATTCGGCTTTACCGCCAGAATAATGGTATCCGCCGGCAGTGCCTTGCGGGCATCATCCACCGTTGCGACGCCAAAAATCGACTCGATGAAGGCCCGTTTTTCCGCGCCAGGGTTTGCTACAACGATACGCTCTGGGTCAATTTCCGCCTTGTTGAGAAGCCCGCCGAGAATCGCCTGGCCCATATGCCCACCGCCAACGATGAGCACGCGTCCGAGCCGCTCACGAATCATCATTACCATAGCCTTCGGCCTTTCGCGCGGTTGCTATTTGAGGATGTCCTTCTTGCGAAGATAGTCTCGCTCCGCCTTGGAGAGCATTTCAGACCCACGGTAGAAGACGAACACGCGGTCCGCCGCCTTGTCGACATTGTGGTTGAGCGCGCTGGCGACGCCGAAGGAAAAGTCGAGGATGCGCTTGGCGAGCTCGGGTTTGGTCTCGGTGAGCACGACGACGACCGTCTTGCCCGCTTTGGCCGCTGTTGCGATTTTCTCCACATCGCCGTAGACCACAGGATGAATTATGGAGAGGTGCGCAGCTGGATCGCGATGAATGCTTTTCACGTCCGAATCAAACTCCGAATAGGGGTCGTTCGCAGCATGGCCGCTCTTGGTTGCCCCAATCTCGTCGAGAACCTGACGACCATAATCTGAAGAAGGCCCCCGGGAAACGAGGAAGGATGGATCTGCCGGTGTATCCCAAGTGGGGACGTCATCCGAGCTAAAGGAGCGCGTCGAAGAATCTCCGTAGCTGCGGCGAGAGCTCCTCGAAGTGCTGTAACTGGTGTTGCGGCTGATGCTTCCATAACCAGAACCAGAAGCCGAACCGTACGAAGCAACTCTCGGCTCAACATCGGAATTGAGCTTCACGGAAGAGAAGTTGTTCGGGTTATAGGCGGAAAACGAAATGACATCTGCGGAGTCCTGAGGGTCTGCATCTGCTGCGCCCTGGCCGTTATCCTCATAATACCCATCGTCTTCCGGAGCATCATAGTTCTCGTCATAGGTGCCATCGGAATAGCCATCGTCTTGCCACTCGGGCTTCTCGCCGAAGCCCAGGCGGTCTTTCATGTCGCTGAAAAGACTCACGTCTCTCCTCCGTAACTGTCGCGTCTAGCAGAAATCAAGCACTATTAACGGCCGAAGTCCTCGCTGAAGATTCTCCTGCCAATGCGAACAATGGTCGCGCCTTCTTCAATCGCCACGGGGTAGTCTTCGGACATGCCCATGGAGAGTTCGTCAAAGGAGATAGTATCATGCCCCGCGTAGTCCTTTGCGAGTTTCTCGCTCAGTTCCCGCAAACCTGCAAAAGTCTTCCGTGCGATTTCTGAATCGCCGCGGGGAGCCATGGTCATGAGGCCCTTGCAGTGCACGTGCGGGCTGGCAAGAATCTTCTCTACGAAAGCGGGAAGGTCTGCAGGAGCGATGCCACCCTTGCTTTCCTCGCCTGAAACGGAAACCTCGATGAGGATATCCTGCACACAGTCGAGCTTTG
>CADBRF010000079.1 GCA_902796975.1 uncultured Coriobacteriaceae bacterium | reverse complement strand
TCTTCGAGCACCGGGCCGCGCACGTCGTAGAGAACGTGGTCGAGCTTGTAAGACTTCTTGATTGTGCGCATGGGATGGTATTCTGTTTCCATAGTCTCTGCGGTCATGGTGTTCCCCTTTTCATCGGAGCTGTTTGCGTCTGGATTCGTGTTGGACATGCCATCGGAGATGGGCTCGGGTTCAGTGCTGATTTCCTTTGCGGCTGCCTGCGTCTGAGTCCCATCAGCCTCTTCGAAGAACCAGTCTTCGCTTACACCAAGTGCGCGCGCGAGAAATTTCAGCCTGCTTGAGCGAGGAGTTGCCCTCCCATTCAGATACTGGCTGACCTGACTCTTGCTGAGCTTGATGTTCTCATTTTGGGCAATGCGGATGAGGTCTACCTGCTTGTAGCCTTTTTCCTGCATCGCCTGCCTGAGCTTTTCGCCGCTGAACTTCTGCACTGCCATTCCTCAAAAGTTTAATTTCTTGAATTTCCATCTCATATCTATATGAAATTGAACTTTTTCAGAATACACCTCTCACACAAAGAGATGGCAGAAAAGTTTAATTTTTTGTATGCGGCTGAGTTTTCCTCTCGAAATTGAACTTTTCAGAACTCAAAGCGCAGGCATCGCTCTGCTGGCACGCAGCGCACCCTTTGATACTCGAATATCGGCGCCCACAGTGCGTAGATATCAGAGATACAGCCTGCCCTCGAAGCCCTTGTGAGGATGGGAATTGAGCACGTTTTCCGGGAACCGCTTCTTGCCCTCCCGCAGAGCCTGGACCACTTTGCTCTTATCGCGCGGGAGAAGACCCTGAACGGGAATCGGGTTTGCCACGTGAAGCCCAAAGAAAATGCAGTTTTCCTGATCGAGCTGGTCGACGAACTCGATTTCCTCATCAATGTACTGGCCGACTGTGCATTCCTCGAATGCACCATCCTCGACGTCACGTTCCAGTTCGGCGCCTTCGTCCACATGCAGCGGCGAGTTGAAAATGAGATAGGGCTGTACCTCGTTGCATATCTTCGCGTTGGCTACCGCAGCCTCGTGAATGCGATGGGGCCCAGCCGCAGCATTGATGATGTTGAGGCTGAAGGTGATGCCGGCAGCTTTCAGGCGGAGCAACTGCTTGCGCGCCTCATCGAGCGTGAAACCCTTGTTCATATACTGAATGACATCGTCGAGACCTGACTCGATGCCTATGTTGAGTTCGCCAAAGCCGAGCTGGGCGAGCTGGACAAGTTCCTCGTCGGTCTTGTTGGCAATGGCCATGATGGTGCAGTAACCCGTGATAGTGGTGACGAGCGGCAAATGTTTGTGAATCTCCTCCGCTATGGCGATGAGCTTGTCTGCGGAGAGCACAAAGGCATCGCCGTTGAGCAGGAACACGCGCCTGGCATAAGGCCACCTGCGCGAAGCCTCGATAATGTCACCCAGGATCTCGTTCTTGGGTGCAAGTTCGAAGGGGACGTCCCGATACATTGTGCAGAATCTGCACGAGTTATGGCTGCATCCAACCGTCACCTGCAAGAGCACGGAGTTTGCTTCGTAGGGAGGTCGAAATGTCATTCCGTAGTAATGCATGGCACGCTCTTTCTCTTTGCGTCTGGTGAGAGCGGATGGATGCTCTGCAGCAGATTGTACAACACCGGTCGGGCGCTCTCCCGCACGCGGCGCAAGAGCCACACAAGCAGGGGCTCAATACGTTGCGCCAAGCTTTTCTACCCAGCTTGCGCAAGCGGGTATAATACACGCCTACCAGTATATTTTTCACGCGTCAAGGAGCACACGATGACGACGCATATCATGACTTACGACACCACTCTGCGCGATGGCGAGCAGGGCGGCGGCATTTCCTTCTCCCTCAAGGACAAGCTCCGAATAGTCACCCGGCTCGACGAGCTGGGAGTTGACTACATCGAGGGCGGCTATCCCGCCTCCAACCCCAAGGACCTTGAGTTCTTCGAACAGGCACTCCAGCTCCCTCTCAAGCATGCGCGCATCGTGGCCTTTGGCTCTACCTGCCATAAGGGCACTCCCGCCGAGGCGGATCTCGGGCTCGAAGACCTGATTGCCAGCAAGGCTCCCGTCGTGACCATCGTGGGGAAATGTGACGAGGAGCAGGTCCTCAAGGCACTGCGCACCTCACTCAGCGAGAACCTCCGCATGATCCGCGATTCCGTGGAATATCTGCGTGCCGCTGGCGTCGAGGTGATTTTCGACGCGGAGCACTTCTTCGATGGCTATCGCGCTAACCCTGAATACGCCCTCTCCTGCGTGCGGGCAGCAAGCGAGGCAGGCGCGCTCTCCATCGATCTCTGCGACACCAAGGGAGGAACCCTCCCCTCTCAGATTGGCGAAATCGTGCAGGATGTGGCGATGGCCCTTCCCGGTCAGCGTATCGGTATCCACTGCCACAACGATGCGGGCTGTGCAATCGCGAACACCCTCTCGGGCATCGCAGCGGGCGCAACCCAGTTCCAGGGAACCGTCAACGGCATCGGCGAGCGCACAGGCAACGCCGACCTCCTCGTCTGCATTGCAAACCTCCAGCTCAAGATGGGCTACGAGTGTGTCGAGGACCTCACCCAACTCACGAGCGTCGCTAACTACGTGGCAGAAACGGCCAACGTTACGCTCCCCGCCAATACCCCCTACACCGGCTCGTCTGCCTTCGCCCACAAGGGCGGGCTCCACGCAAGCGCCATTGCCCGCATGCCAACCGCCTACTCGCACGAGGACCCGGCATCCGTTGGCAACAAGCAACACGTCTTGGTAAGCGAGCTTTCCGGCCGTGCCTCGATTGCCGCCAAGGCCAAAGCGCTCGGCCTCGACCTCGACGACAAGCCTGAACTCGTTGCGGAGATTCTCGATGAGGTGAAGGAGCGCGAGGCGGCAGGCTACTCCTACGAGGTGGCCGATGGGTCTCTCGCCCTGCTCATGATGCGCCACATGGGCATCATGAAGCAGCATTTCACGCTTGAGAGCTTCCGCGTTATCGTGGACGACCGCGAGGACACGGGCGCTTCCGCCAAGGATGCAGAGAGCGAGGCGACCATCAAGATTCACGTGGGCGAAGACCGCTACGTTGCCGTGGGCGAGGGCGTGGGCCCTGTTGGCGCTCTCGACACCGCCCTCCGTCAGGCAATCATCACCTACTATCCAGGCATTTCCGACATTGAACTCATCGACTTCAAGGTGCGCATCCTCGATGGCGAGCAGGGCACGGATTCAATCACGCGCGTCACCATCACCACCGCAGATGCGAATGGCAGCTGGGGCACTGTCGGCGTGAGCGAGAACGTTATCGAAGCCTCTTGGAACGCCCTCGTAGATTCCATCGAATACGGCCTTGCGCGCATGGAGAAGTAGCGGCGCGTTGCATTTGCAGTACGTCAAAAGCCCCTCTGGAAATAATCTCCAGAGGGACTTCGTTCATTTTCTGGCAGATGGACCGCTTGCTTAGTTCTGTGAGCTCAAATCGATGCTCTCGAGCTCCTTTTTCAGCTCGTCGCGGTTGCGATCGACCATGAGCTCATCGCTGTGCGCGTAATAGCTCTCGCTTCCAAAGCGGTTGATGAAGCTCGCGGTGGTGGAACGCGCCGTGACTTCCGTGACAAAGACAAGCGCCTCGCGATCTGCACCAAAGGTGTCGTCTATGAAAGCAAAGGCGTTGTCGAGCGAGCTGGATGCCGTATCTACAACAGGGTTGAGCTTGGAGACCGCCTCGCCGAACGCCGCCTGAATAGTTGCAAACCCATCGGGCCCTTCGGGCGTACGCTCAAGCCCGCAGCGGGCGACGAGCTCCTTGCCAAGTGCAATGGCCAGAGCAGTGGCACGGCCAGAGCGGGTGGCAGCGGCATTGGCCGCGACCTTGCGGTTGAGACGGCGTTCGAGCTCCTCGATGCGGGTACCCACCGCCTCGGCAACAGCATCGCCATCGAGAATTTCCGGTTTTGCCTCGCGAAGCATGTCGCGCACGAGCATGAGCATCTCCGCGTTGACAAGCGCTTCCTCGCACTTCGAGGCAACACCATCGATGAGCATGCCGAGCAGAGCCAGGCGTTCGTCGAACTGTGCCTCCTGCGCACGCTGGACAATGCCCTCGGGTGTCTGCCCAGCAAGGATATCGGGAATTTGATAATCAGACCGGTACTTGCGGAAGAGGTCGTAGTAGAGCGAGAAGCGCTCGGCTATCTCGGGGTCCTGCAGGTATTGCGAGATGAGGCTCAGGTCGATGGGTTTGCCCATGTCCTCGAAGAGGGTCATGATCTCTGAGAGGTCAGACCAGCCACGCGCCGTGACAAAGCACTTGCCCTCCGGCGTCGTTTCCACCGAGTAGAAGCAGTCACCGCGCACTTCCAGGAAAGCCAGAATGGCAGGATGTACGTTCGTATCGCGGGCATAGTCCTTCCAAGTCTCGAGGTCGGGCTCCACCTCTATCTTGCGGAGCCTATCGAGCGTGACGATATCGAACTCGTGCACAGACCGGTTGTACTCCGGCGGATTGCCGGCGCACACGATAATCCAATTGTCTGGCACGCGATGACGCCCGAAGGTCTTGAACTGCAAAAACTGCAGCATCGAAGGGTAGAGGGTCTCCGAGACGCAGTTGATCTCGTCGAGGAAGAGGATGCCCTTGCTCACACCCGTGGTCTCCATGTAGTCATACACGGAGGAGATGATCTCGCTCATGGTGTATTCCGAGACATCAAACTCGTGTCCCTGGTACTCGTGGTGAACGATAAAGGGCAAGCCGAGCGCGCTCTGGCGCGTGTGGTGCGTCATCGAGTAGGAGACGAGGCCGATACCCAGCTCGTCTGCAATCTGGCTCATGATGGCCGTCTTGCCAATGCCTGGCGCGCCGATGAGGAAAATCGGGCGCTGGCGCGAGGGGGCGATGCGGAAAAAGCCTGCGCTGTCCTTCGCAAGGTACGCCTCAACAGTATCTTTGACCTGTTCTTTCGCTTCTGCGATATTCATTGCCAATCAGAGCCTTCCTGCCAAAACGGCAACCATCCGTACAAAGGAGCGTGCTTTAGATTTCGCTGATATCATCCTCGTCAATCACCACGCGCATAGCCCATGGAGGCACGCGGCGCTGCTTTCCTTCTTCCTCGATAAAGACGAAGGCGGTATCGTAATCTGGCGGCGTGTTTGGGAAGATGCCATAGCCATCAGTGAAATAGATGAGTCCGCGCAAATCGCGGAATTCTTTCTGTTCCACGAGCCTGTTGACATAGGCGAATACCGGGCGGAAGTCCGTTCCTCCCATGCCCTTAACCGTGAGGTTGTCCCTGTAGTCTTCGAGATCCTGCATATTCTCAATGCAGACGTCCGATTCGATCTCGGCGTCGCATTGGATGATGTGCACGTTAATCTTGTCCCCAAAGGATTCGGAATCCTTGAGGATTTCATAGGTGCGAGTTATGAAGGTGCGCACAAGCTCGCCTGAGGTTGAGCCCGACGTATCGATGGCGATGACGAACTCGCGCACACGGGTTTGCTCTTTGTATTCCAGCGGCTCGACGAGGGGCATATTCCCGTACATGCTGAGGCCATAGGTGTAGTAGATGTAGTCGAATTCGTCGTCGTTCAAGCGCATGTCCTCGCCGGGTGTGGCAAAACGACGGAGAAATTCCGCATAGTTCACCTGGCTCCGGTTTGCCAGCTCGAGATTGGCGAGAAAGCTTCCGGCACCATCTCCGCGAGCCCGCATTCCCGACTGCATATCAGCCTCGATGCGTTTGCTGATGTCTTCCCATTCGCGTTCCGCCTGGAGCAGGGCTTCGGGGCTTATCTCTTCAACAGACCCTTCCGCAT
>CADBRF010000078.1 GCA_902796975.1 uncultured Coriobacteriaceae bacterium | reverse complement strand
TGCAGCAATCCAGCTGCCGGATAAACCACGAGCGAAGTGCCTGCCACGAGCATGAGGTCTGCCTGTTCGATGGCGGAGACTGCCGCTTCGAGTGTGTCCATGTCCAGCCCTTCTTCGTAGAGCACGACATCGGGCTTGATGATGCCGCTGCACTCGCCGCAGCGGGGAACTCCATCGATGCTTTTCGCGCGCGCAGCCAGGAGACCCTCCACGGTGTATGCCTCGCCACAGCGCATACAGTAGTTGCGGAGGACGCTTCCGTGCAGCTCGTAGACGTGGTGGCTCCCTGCTGCTTGGTGCAGTCCGTCGATATTTTGCGTGATGACGGCTGAGAGCGTCCCGCGCTTCTCTAACTCGGCAAGCTTCTTGTGGGCGCGATTGGGCTCGGCGCCTTCTATGAGCATGCGATCGCAATAGAAATCGAAGAATTCCTCTGGATGCCGGTCAAAGAAGGTGCGGCTGATAATGGTTTCGGGAGGATATTTGTATTTCTGATGGTAGAGGCCGTTCTGGCTGCGAAAATCTGGGATGCCGCTCTCGGTTGAAACGCCTGCACCGCCGAAGAAAACCATCTTACCCGGCGCGCATTCATCGGCCCAAGTGCGAAACGTCTCGATATCACGGCGTGTTTTCTCATCGTATTGGTCGATGCTGTTCATGGCTGCTCCTCCGTCTAGAACATGCACGGTGCAACTTCATGATAGCCCCGGCGCTGCAGGAACGCTAATTCCCTAGGAGAATCCGCCCCAATTCCTCGACACTCTCGGCAACAGCGCATGCGCCGGCAGTTTCCAGTTCTGCCCGGTCGCCTGTATCTCCATAGGTCACGCCAACGCAGGGGATGCCGTTTTTCGCCGCATCCTCAACATCGTAGTGGCGGTCACCAATCATGAGCGTGTTCTGCTCAGTAGCGCCCAGGTGTTCCATCACAAAGGCTATGGTGTCTGCCTTTCCCGTCTGCTTGTCACTGACTTTGCCCTGGTAGAGGTCAAAATACGGCTTGAGTTTGGAATCGGTAAGCCCACGCTCAAGCAGATAGTTCATCTTCGAGGACGCGACACCCAGGACCTTCCCAGCTTGGTGCAGCTCGTCGAGCAGGTCTGCGATTCCCGGGAAGGGAGGCCAAGCTTCGGCACCACGCTTGTCGTAGATTTCCCGGTAGCGAGCGGTGACCCATTCGGCATCGCGTTGGGAAAGCCCGTAGATATCCATGTATCCTTGCGGAAAGGGTGGCCCCACCAGCCTTCCAACGTCCCCCAGCTCCTCTGGGGATAGACCGAATTCCAACAGAACTTGCGTCGCAGTCTCCACGATGCAGGGCTTGGTGTCTGCCAGTGTACCGTCGAAGTCGAAAATCAAAACCTGCCTGGTTGTGGGGTCTATTGTGCTGGGTTCTGTTGCGTGCGTATGCATGTGCTGCCTTTTCGTTATCGTGCCTGCTTTTTTTGCACAGGCTCTTTCAGTAGCATGTAAAGTTTATGCGGTGTGCAATCCGTGAAATATTTTGTCATGTCCTCGGGTGGAAGCGGGGCATCCGAAAGACACCAATCCACGACGATTTCATTGCTATGCGAGATGAAGAAATCCAAGCAGAACGAAAGTTCGTCGTCAATTTCCACATGCTTAAATTCCGTGAGTGTTGTAACGAGGCGCTTGCGCCCCGACTCAAGATAGGGCTCCACTTCGTTGTCAAAAGGATTTGCTGCAAAAGCGTAATGGAGATAAGGGAGCTCTTTCGCGATGAATTGCATATATTCGGAAATGCCTTCATCCCATCCAATATCTCTGCCAATATGTTCGGCGAACAATTCATCAGCGAGATCGAAAAACCAGTAGGCAATCTGATATTTCGAATCAAAATGATGATAAAAAGTCTGGCGAGATATGCCTGCCGCCTCGCACAGCTCTTTAACGGACATGTCATCTATTGGGGCAGTTATTGAATGAAGAATTCGAAATTTTGTTTCTGTACCCCTTGGAAAAAAGATGTATTGCTGCACTGCTTCTCCCCATCATCATTCTCTGCGGCGATAGATAAATCACACTATTTTGTAATGCCTGCATTGACCTTTTCCCTCAAAAGCTAAGGCGTCTCTGACATTGTAGAACGCTTGCGAATTGTGAATGCCCTCTAACGCTTAATAAGATTGAAACACATTAAAGCTCTGGGGCAATTCAACGAACAATTCGAGCGTAGAGAGAGGCGCGAGGATGATTATCGATTATGAAGAATTCGAAAACTCCATCGACCCGAAAGCCTATCACAAGGGTGAATGGCGTTGGGAAGAGGACGGTTGCACTGTAACAAGGACCAGCCACTATTCAGCACCTGGCTGCCACGACTCTTGCGGCCTGCTGGCCTACACAAAGGACAACAAGCTTGTGAAGGTAGAGGGTGACCCGCTTGATCCTGCTGCTAATGGCAGGCTCTGCATGCGCTGCTTGGATCTGGTCGAAGCGGCCAACAACAAGGATCGTCTCAAGTACCCGTTAAAGCGTGTTGGCGAGCGCGGCGAAAACAAATGGGAACGCATCTCCTGGGACGAAGCAGGCGAGATGATCAAAGCCGCCGTGAAGAAGCTTGAAGACGAGGGATACGGGCATGAGTCCATCTTTGTCGCAAACGGGACCGGCAGAAATACAGTATGGCAGGTTCCGCTGGTTGCGGCAGCACTGAAGACCCCCAATGTTGGAGCAACAAACCTTTCCGGCCAGTCCTGCTATGCGCCGCGTATCTTCGGTACCTTCGCCGCAATGGGCGATTACCTGGTCACGGATGTCACGCAGGCCTGTGAGAAGCGCTACAGCGATCCCAAATGGGAAGTGCCTGATGTCCTGGTCGTTTGGGGCAACGAGCCGCTCAAGTCCAATGCCGATGGCTTCATTGGCCACTGGCTCCTGCCAGCAGTTCAAATGGGCACCAAGATTATCTCCATCGACCCGGTTCTGACCTGGTGGGGCGCCCGCGCTGATTACTGGCTCCCGATTCGCCCTGGCACCGATGAGGCTCTCGCTTTGGCATGGCTCAATGTCTTGACCCAAGAAGACCTGGTCGACCACGAGTTCATCAATTACTGGTGCGCTTACTACGATGAATTGAAGGAGCACGTCGCGAAATTCACACCTGCTTGGGCTGCAGAGATTAGCGATGTTCCCGAGGAGGACATCATTGCTTCTGCTCGTATGTATGGCAGCGCACCCAAGGGTGCCATCCAGTGGGGTCTCGCCTTTGACACGCAGGTGTCTGCAATGGAGATGTGCGTGACGGTCACCGATCTTATGGCAGTCTGTGGCAATATCGACAAGCCGGGCACGATGAAGATCATTCGCAACGCCTTCGATGTCGATGCTGGCGAATCCACTTCCGACATTTTCTGCGGCTCGACCTTCAACAAGAAGCTCACCGCTGCCGTTTTTGGCTGCGAGGGCATGGAGTTCAACGGTTCGGTTGACTCTGATGCTGTCAATGTCGCCATGGAAAGCGGCGAGCCTTATCCCATCAAGATGATGTGGTCTCAGAGCTCCAACGCTCTCGCCTGCATGGCATTTGACGCTCCTCGTACGTATCGTGCAATTAAGGACAGCGTCGAGTTCTGCGTGTATGCAGACCCGTACATGACGCCTTCTGCCGTTGCTTTCGCCGACCTCGTTCTCCCCGTATCCATGTCCATCGAACGAGATTCCGCGCGTACGTGGTGGACGCCGCTACGCACCATGAAGAAGTGTACGAGCTACTATGAGGCGAAATCCGATGAAGAGATCGTCGTTTGGCTTGGTCACTTGCTCAATCCGGAGGTCTTCAATCGTTGGCCAACCGCAATGGACCTGGTAAATGACTATATCGAAACTGCTCTTGCTATTACTGATGAGAATGGCAACGCAGTCAAGCCTGGCTTCGACCTTTCTTTCGACTTGGGTGCAGATCAGCGCGACGCTTATGACATCCACACCAAGTTCCGTCCAATCGATTCCTCGAAGACCGCTTTCGATGATCTGACGGAATCTAGCTGCGGCTATCGCTATGACGAGTGGAACGACACTTACGAGAAATACGACAAGGGCATGCTCCGTCCGGATGGAGGCAAGGGTTTCAATACCCCAACTGGTCGTATCGAACTCATCTCGACAGTTCTTCCCGTGTGGGGCATCGACAAGTACCCAGTCCATCACGAAAACCAGCAGAGTGTCAAATGGCTGAATGACCCTGAGTATCGTAAGCGCTATCCGCTTTACTGCATCAACGGCTCTCGCTCCTACGAATTTTTCCACAGCGAGCAACGCCAGATGGAAACCATGCGCGAGTTCCACCCCGAGCCGCTCGTGAAGATGAACCCCAAAACCGCCGAAGAGTATGGTCTTAAGGAAGGCGATTGGGTCTGGATGGAGAACGAGTGTGGCCGCTGCATGCAGAAGGTGACCATCTTCGAGGGGATTAAGGACTACTGCCTCTCCGCAGAACACGGTTGGTGGTTCCCGGAGCAGGAAGGCGCAGAACCAAATCTTTTCGGCGCTCTCGATTGCAATACGAACAATCTCACGCATGTCTATGAGACGGGATCTCATAACATCGGCGCGCCTCGCAAGACCGTCTGCGTCCGTATCTACAAGGTAAGGCCCGGCGACACGATGCCCGGCGAGCAGGTGACCCGCCTTGGCGGATTCCGCGACTACGTCAACCGTGAGTACTAGAGAGAGGGGGAGAGAGCTATGAAGGGGATTCTCGTCAGCTATGACTTCTGCACGGGCTGCCATTCCTGCGAAGTTGCCTGCAAGAAAGAGCTTGGACTGGGCAAAGAAGAGTACGGCATCAAGATTAACGAGCTTGGCCCGCACAAGTATGAGAATGGAAAGAAAACCGGCACCTGGGAATGGACGTTTGCTCCCATGCTCACTAAGGCATGCGATCTGTGTGCGTCGCGTACTGAGCAGGGCAAAATGCCGATGTGCGTCCAGCATTGCCAGGCATGGTGCATGGCATATGGGGAGCTGGATGAACTGGTCAAGAAGCTCGACGGCAAGAGCCGCTATGCGTTCCTGACGCCGCTCGAAAGTTAATCACACAAGAAAAGGGAGGGCGCCGAGCAATGGACTCGGCGCCCATAGCTATCTGAGAGGAGATTGCTATGGGAGAAGAAGCGAGTAAGAAAAAGTTCCATTATGCGTGGTTGATTTTCATTGGCTGCTGTTTCCTCAGCGCTGGTGGCTTCGCACTGGTCTTTGATGTCGTGGGCGTGTATCTCGACGATGTCAGCACGTCTTTGAATATCGACCTCGACGCTTTGACACTGTGGCTGGGCTTTGAATCCATCGCAGAATTTATCGTCATGCCCTTCGCAGGCAAGTTGTTCACTACCAAGCGCATCAATTGGTGGATTACCGCTGCTGCCATTTTTGTTGCAGGCGGCACGTTCGGTTTCTCGCTCTGCACGAATACTACTGAGTTCATTGTCTGTGGCGTGCTCATCGGCTGTGGCATGCCGTTCCTTTTCGGCCTTCCGCAGACAACGCTCATTGGCAACTGGTTCGGGCAGAAGTATCAAGGCCGAATGCTTTCCATCGCAATGGCATTTGAGGGCATTTTCGCGATGGTCTGGGCGCCGCTTTTCATGTCCTTCCTGCAGCAGTTTGGCTGGCAGACGACATACGTCATCAACGCGGTACTCATCGCCGTCTTCATTCTGCCTTGGTCTATCTTCGTGTTCCGTCGCGCGCCTGAGGACAAGGGTCTGCTTCCATATGGCGTGACTGAGGGAGAAGAAGAAACCGTAGAGGAGGAAGAAGACAACGAGATTGGTGCGACTGTCAAGACCGCTCTTGCGTCTCCTGCCTTCTGGATGACTCTTATCTCCGCCGCGCTCGTTACCTTTGGCATGGGCTTCCAGGATTACCAGCCCATCATCGCTGGCGAGTTCCTGGTGCCGGGTCAGATGGACGAAGAATCCGCAGAGATGTTTGGCGCAACGATGATCTCCATTTTCTCTGCTGGTTCGCTTATCGGCACGTTCCTCTTCGGTATTGTGATGGACAAGATTGGCGTCAAGCCCACCATGATTCTCTATCTGATTCTGTTCGCTGTGTCCTTTGCTTTCTGGGGCTTCGTGGGATCTATCCCGGCAATGCTTATGGTTGGCGCTTTCACGCTGGGCACGCATAACGGACTTGCTTCTGTTGGATATCCGCTCCTGGTTCGCCGTCTCTTTGGTGGCAAGCATTACTCGCAGATTTACTCTTATGTCAACATGGTCACCACCCTGTTGGGCGGCTTCACCGCTTCTATCATTGGCTGGGCGTATGGCATGCTGGGCACCTTCGAGATGACAATCCTCATCGTTGGATTTGGACTTTCGATTGTTCTAATAATCTGCACACTTGTCGCTGTATCCTTCATCGGAAAGGTCAAATGGGAGAAGAGCGCGGAAGTTAAGGAAGTCGCATCTGAATAAGAGACTGGAACACAAAACAATCTGACTCTTTGGTGGTATGTTTGCCGACGACCCAAAGGGAGTTGCTGCAAGGACGCGGATGGTACAATATCCCAGCCGCGTCTCCTGCAGTATTTGAGGAGATGCTTTTTATGTCCCATCTCAAATTTCACTATGCTTTCTTGATATTTCTCGGGTGCTGTTCGCTGACTGCCGGTGGCTTTGCGCTTGTCTACAACTTGGCCGGTGTTTACATGCTTCCTGTTTCTCAATCGCTTGGCCTTACTGCTGCGGATGTCTCTCTCTGGCTTGCCGCTGATGGGACGATGGCGCTTGTTGCCATGCCGCTTGCCGGGCACTTGATGCAAAAGCCGAACATGAACAAGTACATGACCATGGGTGCGATTGTGACGACTTGCGGCGTATTCTGCTTCAGGTTCTGCACAAAGCCGCTTCACTTTATTCTCTGCGGGTGCTTAACCGGTTTCGGCATGCCCTATCTCTACGGAATTGCCGAGGTCACGCTCATCAGCAACTGGTTCTCAGTAAAGAAACAGGGTCGGTTCTTGGGTATAGCGATGGCCTGCCAGGGGATAGCCGCTGCAATCTGGGCGCCGCTGTACACGCAAATCGTTCATGCAATTGGTTGGCAGGATACCTATGTGGTAAACGCTGCAATGATTGCCGTGATGACGTTGCCATGGACCATCTTCGTCTTCCGCCGTGACCCGCGCCAGAAAGGACTGCAACCCTATGGTTCATCAGGGGAAGAGTCGCTGCACGACGCTCAAGAGGTTGATGCATATGTCGGGGTCTCTCTCGGAGACGCGCTCAAGACCTCTGGATTCTGGATTGCCCTCATTGCGTCCTGCACCGCCTGCATTGGCATGGGCTTTGAAAGCCATCAGCAGGCGATTGCCGTGGAGTTTCTGGGCAGTACGGGTATCGATGAGTTCCAGGCGATGGTAATCGGCAGTGTGATGATGACCTTTTATGGCATTGGAACGGTTGTGGGAGATGTTGCCTTTGGTGAGATGTTAGACCGCATGCCCATGCCTGCTGTCTTCGCCATCTTTTTAACCATGTTCTTCTCGGCATTTCTGCTCTGGTTCCTTTTCCGCACTTCGATTCCTGTACTCATGATTGGGTCGTTCCTTTTGGGATCCCACAATGGCCTAGCATCGGTTGGGTACCCCCTGCTCGTTAGGCGTTTGTTTGGCGGCAGGCAGTTCAGCAAAATCTACGCACTTGTGAACACGGCATGTTCGTTTTTCGGTGGGTACACGGCGCTGCTCATCTCTCTTGTCTACAGCGGCTTTGGCAAGTCGTATGCGGATGTCATGCTCGTCGCTGACTGCGTCGTTGCCTTGTTAGCTCTGTTTAGCTTTTTTGCTATCAGAAAGATTGGCACGTACACCTGGGAAGACGAGATGGGCAATATAGTCGAGCCCTATGAGCAAAAGCGCATCGAAGAGCAGTCCCATGTATAGATTCGAGAGCACTTGATTCCACTGAAGATATTGTTCGTTACGTTGACGGTGAAATAATTCAGACAAAGCGAAAGGCGGAACCCCAGGCGATTATCACCTGGGGTTCCGCCTTTTTATGGTGCGATTATTGCAATAAAGACCAACTATTCACGGCCGAGCTGAGGGGCGAACTTGCCTGCTCCCGTCTCACCGGAGTTCTCTTCGATGCAGAGGATTGCCAGCCCATGGCTTGTCAATTGCTGTTTCAAGAAAAGGAACTGCTTGACGTTGCCGGCAATGCGATCGGTTGAAGCGCAAATGATGGCTTCAGTGCCCTCCGGAACGTCGCCCTCTTTAAGCCTGTCGAGCTCGGGCCTGCTTTCGGAGAATCCGATTCCTGCATGATCGGTCCTGACGTCTGCCAGCTCAATTCCCTTGTCCTGGCAGTACTCTTCAATGTCTTTCTGCTGCTGCTCTGCCGTATACGCATCGGCAGAAGCCTCCTCATCGGGAGAAATCCTGCAATATGCGACTGCTTTCATTTGGTACCTCCTAACGATGGATAGGTTGCTTGGTCAATCTGCTATGCCTTTGGCGCACCAGGAGCCTTAGGGGCAGCTGGTGCCCCGGGAGCATTGGGAGCGGCAGGCGTACCAGGAGCCGCTGCTTGGGGAGCGGCAGCTTCAACCTTGCTCATGTCGATCTCCTGCTCGCAGAACGGGCAGACCTTCGGGATATTGCCCATCACGGGATTGATTTTCTCGCCGCAGTTCGGGCATGTGATTTTCTCTGAAACGTTTGCTGGTCTAAAACACATCTTGAACTGTCTCCTTTGACTCGTGCGCGTTTGTCGAGCAACGCCCAGGCTCGAAAGGAATCCGAACCTGGGCGTAAGCCGGCATTTATTCAGCAGGGATGTAGCAAGATGCCCCGTCGCCAAGTTCTCTGAGGACTCTGGGCAGGTCATCTAGGTCGACGAGCTGCATGCACTTTGCCAGGCAGTGCTTCACGCATGAGGGCTCTTCACCCGATGAGACTCTTTCCGCGCAGAGATCGCATAGAGCGGTGGGAATAGGATGGTAGTCCCAGTGCCATTTCCCACCGAGCTGGATGGGTCCCATATCTTCCAGGTGGATACCCCATTCTCCAACGGGGATGTCTTTCTCGTTTTTGCAAGCTACTTCGCAGGTATGGCAGCCCGTGCAGTACTTGTAGTCAATAACCAGAGCTTTTTCCTTCATGGTGTTCACCTCCTATGCGTCGAGAGAATCGACTTTGGTGATCTTGCAGAGCGTGCTCTTGAAGTTTGCGCCGTATCCCATCTTGCTGATGTGTTCGTTGGGAATAAGCGTGTTGATGTTGGACTTCCACACGCCGTACAGATTGGGTGCTTCACCCTTCTGCTCGGGGTACCACCAGCCGTGCTGAGCATGCACGACGCCAGGCAGGATACCCTGCGAGACCTTGACCTTCTCCACGCAACGTCCGTAGGGGTTTTCGATAGCAACCCAGTTGCCGTCCTCCACACCGTACTTCTTTGCGGTCTCCGGATTGATTTCCATGATTGGGTCTGGGTTGATTTCGCGCAGCTTCGGCATCTGACGGTGCTCGCTGTGGAACATCGCGATATTGCGTGCGCCCGTGGTAAGAATGAGCGGGTATTTCTTGTAGAGCTCCGGCGTGCTATAGGGGCTCATCGGCGGCTCTTCGTAATAGGGGAGGCCGTCTTCACCGAAGTTCGGATAAATCGTGCTCTTGAGCTCGATTTTGCCAGTGGCGGTGTTGAAGCCCTGCTCGCCATCGGGACGCAGCAAACCGAGTTCATATTTCTTGTAGTGGAACTCCTGCTGGATGACGACGTTCTTCTGAAGATCCTCGTAGGTGTAGCCCAGTGGCTTGAGCGCGTCCGTGAGGAACTCGGCAGGCGTATCCCAAGGCCAAGCTTCCGGATTGAGGCGCTTTCCTGCCCAGATGCAAATCTCAAGGTCGGACTTGCAGTCTTCGCCAATCTCGACGCCACTGTCTTCCATTGCGCCCAGAAGATGCGTGTTCGTGCCGAAGTGGGGGAAGGCGACGCCCTGGTGCTCAATGGTCGTTTTCAACGGGAGGAACAGATCGCAGCACGCCATAGCCGTCGGGGTCATGACAATGTCCTGATCAACGTTGAAGTCCATCTTCAGCAGAACATTGAGCCAACGGTCAGGCTCAGCGAATGCCGTGGAGGCAACCGGGTTGGATCCGAAGAACCAGCACATCTTGATTGGATAGGGCTTGCCACGTTCGGCATAGCGCAGGATGGAATCGGGGTGTGCGCTAGCAAAGGTCCAGCGGAAGCCGTCCCATTCGGGGTCGACAGCGCGCTTGTTCCACAGATCGGGGCCGAGTGCCTCCAGTGCGTTCGCCTGCCACTCGGACATGAAGGGCGAGGGCGTTGCGAGCGTGACGCCACCAGGAACATCGAAATTGCCAGTCAGCGCGATGAGGTCCATAACTGCCGCGCCTGCCTGCGTGCCGTTCTTTGCCTCGTCGAGGGCGAGGCCCCATGCGACGGAGCACGGATGATTGGAGCCAAAGGCTCGCGCTGCACCGATAATCGTCTCTGCGGGAACACCGGAAACGGTTTCCGCGAGAGATGGCGGGTACTCCTGGACGCGCTCTGCAAGGGCTTTGTACCCATAGCACCACTTATCAACGAAATCGTGATCAACAAGGTCCTCGTTGACAATTACATTGAGCATTGCCAGAGCAACGATGGCGTCGGTGCCGGGTCGCAGCTGCAGGAAGTACTCGGAATGTGCTGCGAGCCAGGTGACACGGGGGTCGACGGTGATGAGCTTCGAACCGAGTTTCATCAGGTCGATGATAGCGTGGCCGAAGAAGCCGTCGCCGCTGGAGTACAGAGGGTTCTTGCCCCAGATGATGATGTACTTCGGCACTTCGTAGCGCGGATCGTTGTAGCGCTCCGGGAAGTATGCCGCGTAATCAAGCTCGGGGTAGCCGGCGCCAAGCACGTAGTCAGCAACTGCGGTACGGGGACCATAGCAAGAATAGCCGCTCATGCTGAAGAGAGCATTGGGGGTGCCAAGGACGGAATATCCAAAGCTGAAAGCGTACGAGTCAGCCTCGCGGCCCGTTCCCTGAAGGACCATGATGGACTCGGGGCCGTACTCCTGCTTGATCTTATTGACGTGCTCTTCAATCAAGTCGAGAGCCTCGTCCCAGGTGGTCTGGACCCATTTGTCTTTGCCCCTGTCTTTGGGGTCGCGCTTCAAAGGATGAAGTACACGGTCCTTGTTGTACTCGATCTCTTTGAGGTCGAGACATCTAGGGCAAAGCCTGCCTTGCGTGATTGGATGCTCAGGATCACCCTCGACCTTGACGAGCTTGCCGTCTTTGACGGTAACAACGATGCCGCAGCTAACCGGATGGCATCCCGGAGGCGACCATGCGCAGGCACGCGTTGTAATTACTCCGTCGTGTTCCTCTCTCCACTCACTCATAAATATCTCCTCTCTTTACGTAGAGTTCTTTTCTCCACATCAATGAGGATACGGAGATGGAGTCAGCTAAATAACCCGACAGATGAGCGAAACTTGCATTTTCGTTTTACAAATCAAGGATGATGTAATGTTGTCTTTGGCAACTTGACGAGTTGGTTATTTGACGAAAAGAATGATGCGCTTCGGTGGAAAGTGAGCTTGCAGAATAAGCGCCAAAGGCCGTTATTGCCTGCTCGGCATTCTTAATGGATATCGAGAATGCCAGCAAGCTGCTGCGGAATGCAGTCACAGCAGGTTTGGGCAAATAGGTCAGGCGATAGTGCCATTCCGTCGAGGCACCAAGTGATGATCATGTCCCGGTTGGAAGAGATGTAAAACGACGCACAACGCCTCGTGCGATCGTCGATTTCCACGCCTGTCGAGGCTATGCGCTCAAGAAGACGTGCAATACTCGAATCGAACCGCGGGAGAATTTCAATATCATGCGGATTCTCGCTGAAAGCGTGAGGGAGGACCTGCTTTTCTTGGTAGAGGAACTCGATTTGCTCCTTTATCCCCTGAGTCCATTCATCAAGCGTTGTGAAATCGGAAAGGAAGAGGTCTTCGCTATATTCCAGGTACCAGTAGGCGACGTCATACTTGGAAGAAAAGTAGGAATAGAACGTATGCCGGGAAAGCTGTGCTCTATCGCATAGTTCGGTGACGGGCAGCTTGTCAATTGGCCGGTCAATTGCATGAAGAATCTTGAATTTTGTTGCGAGACCTCTGTTGGTGATGTCCATCCGATTGTCCAGTATGCGCCATTAGAACTTGCATGTATGCGAGAAGGTCGAGCAGTGGAACTTTCCCATCATATCACGTTGCCAACTTGGCAATTCGTGTGGCTACCAGCGTGCGTTATTCCTTTGCATTCGCCACGGTTTTCGGACGCATAACGGATGCGGTCTTCCTGCTGGAAGAGCCTGCATTTTTGTCGTAGTAACTTCCGCCATCTTTCATATTGTGGGCGTAAGGTGACCCGCACTGAGGGCAGACAGTACACCCAGGTGCAACAGGAGCACCGCAAGTGCGACATTCTAGGTTTGCGCGTATATTCCACATTCCGCATCTATTGCAGTGTGTGCATGGATAGCATGCCATTTCGAATCCCCTTCTCGTCATCGTTTGCTATGGTCGCAGATATTTTTACAAGATTTCTGAGATAGCCAGAAGCGCTTGGCGGAGAGCTACACGAGATACCGGAGCCGTTACTTTACTATTTAAAAGGAAAAGGCTTAAAACGCGTTCCCTCCGTGCTGTCTACTCTCACTGCCTGTACATCCTGTCTCTTCTTGCATGTCATAGTGAACGCCCTCTAATATGGCAAACTTCATACCGATGGTTGCGGTTAATTGCTATGGCAATTGCTCCTGATTGTCATTGTTGGAAGACAGGTAAGCGGAATTGACATTGGCTGTGTTACAGATATAAGGCACTGTGACCGTCCCCGCATTCGGGCACATAAATACAACGAACCCACAAGAGTCGAATGGAGCTGCCTAATCCTGCTGGTGACAAACTCTATGCGTTGTTTGAAAAGACAAGGACAGTAATAACTATCAAGGTAACCAATAAAGGCTCTAGAAGTGTGGAGCCATTGCGCCGGCTTTGGCGAGGCCGAGAGGAACGCCGTGCCATCCCGAGAGAGTGCGTGTTGCTGAAGCTACCAAAAGCGTGTCGCCCGCGTGTTGGCGGCGGGTGTTAGACCCGCCCTGTGCTACACTTTCCCGAAACTCAATCTCCACGTAATGTGGACGAGTTACATAGACGATTTCGCTCACACCGTGCAAGGCACGAGCATCACACCGGGGAGATGCAAAACAAATGGGACGCAATCTTACTTTGCTCACAGATCTATATGAACTCACGATGGCGCAGGGCTATTGGCAAGAAGGCAAGCTCAACACCGAAGCCTGCTTCTACGCTTTCTACCGAGAGAACCCCTTTGAGGGCGGCTATGGCGTCATGTGCGGTGGCGATGTCGTAGCCGAGCTTGTCGAGAACTTTGGCTTTGACGATGAGGATATCGAGTATCTCCGCAGCCTGCCCGACCCCACGGGCAAGCCGCTTTTCGACGAGGGCTTCCTTACCTGGCTTAAGGATATGAAGCTCGATGTGGATATCGACATCGTTCCCGATGGCACGTTGGTGTTTCCGCGCGAGCCGCTTGTTCGCGTGAAGGGCTCGCTGCTCCAGTGCCAGATTCTGGAGCCGGCCATCCTCAACAGCGTCAATTTCCAGACGCTCATCGCAACCAAGGCGGCGCGTATCTGCCGTGCTGCCGAAGGACGTCCTGTCGCCGAGTTTGGCTTGAGGCGGGCGCAGGGCCCTGATGGCGCCATGTCTGCCAGCCGAGCGGCTTATGTCGGCGGCTGCGCGAGCGTGGCAAACGTGCTCGCGGGCAAGAAATACGATATCCCCATCAGCGGCACTCATGCGCATTCCTGGGTCATGGCCTTCGATAGCGAGCTCGATGCCTTCCGCGCCTACGTGCATGCCATGCCGGGCAACGCAGTTCTCCTCGTTGATACCTACGATGTCATTCAGGGCGTGAAGAACGCTATCACGGTTGGTAAGGAGATGGAGGCGCGCGGGGAGAGGCTCTCCGCCATCCGCATTGATTCCGGCGACCTCGCCTGGCTCTCCAAAAAGGCGCGGGCCATGCTCGATGAGGCGGGTCTCGGGTATGTGGGCATCGTCCTTTCCAACGACCTGGACGAGTACACCATCACCTCCCTTAACGAGCAGGGCGCAGCCTACACCGCTCTGGGAGTCGGGACGCATCTCTCAAGCGCCTTTGGCCAACCGGCGCTCGGTGGTGTCTACAAGCTCTCCGCAGTTCGCGAGCCGGGCGAAGAGTGGCAGCCGCGCCTGAAGGTGTCTGAGCAGAGCTATAAGCTCACCATTCCCGGCGTGCTCGACACACGCCGCTACACCGATGCCGATGGCAATTTCGCCGGCGATGTCATTGTCGATACGGCGGGCCCAGCCATTGATGATAGCGATGTTATCGCCGTCGATCCGCTCGATGGAATGAAGCGTAAGAAGATGCCCAGCCAGTACACTACCCTGCTCGCCCCTCTCGCTCGTGAGGGCAAGGTCGTCGAGGGCATCGATTTGAGCACTCGAACCGCCCGTAAGCGCTGCGAGGACCAGCTCCCTCACCTCGACGAGTCCATCAAGCGCTTCCTGAACCCGCACTCCTATCCGGCGGGCATCGAACGAGAGCTCTTCCGCCGTCGTCGCAAGATGGTTATCGAGCTTCGTGGCAGCGATTCGCTGTACTAGTTGGTATCATCTGGTAGACGCGCCCCGTGTGGGGCGAATGCCACTCCTCGCCTGCGCGAGAAGGATTGGAGCCACCTGTGCTGAACGAAAACAAACAATGCAACCTCATCATTGATTCCTGTTGCGACCTTCCCTGGGAGGTCGTCGAGGCGTCCAATGTCACGCTTTTCAGGTATCCCTTCAACATGAACGACGGGGAGCATTTCGACGACATGTGGAAGAGCATGGATGCCCATGCCTTCTATGACCGCATCCGCAAGGGAGAGGTGTCTGGCACCGCGCAAATTCCCGTGCTTGAGATTACGGAGGTGTTCGAAGAGGCGGCTGCCAAGGGGGTTCCCACGGTTGTCCTGTGTCTTTCCGTTGGCCTTTCGGGAACAGTTACTACACTGGAGCGCCTAGCCGCGGAAACACGGGAGGCGCATCCCGGCTTCGAGCTCTATATCGTCGACACCAAGCTCGCTTCCATTGCAGAAGGCCTGCTTGTCTACGAGGCAATCCGCCAGCGCGATCGAGGGCTGACCGCAAAGCAGCTTGCACAGTGGGCTGAGGAAGCCCGTTGGTACGTGAACTGCCTGTTCACGATAGACTCGCTCGAATGTCTGCGCCGCGGTGGTCGCATCCCGGATATGGCGGCTTTTGCCGGTGCAAAGCTCGATATCAAACCGCTTCTCAACTTCGATCTTGATGGCAAGCTCCGTTTTGCTGGCATGGCACGCGGCCGTAAGAAGTCGCTCCGCTCTCTGGACACTGCCTACGAGAATGAGCATGTGGATGATTCCAGCGCGTCAACCGTTCTGGTGGCATCTGCCGATGACAAAGGCTCTGCAAAATGGGTCTCCGATCATCTGAAGCGTCCTGAAGGCAGCCTCCCTGTGATCGAATGCTCTATCGGCCCGGTCATCGGCTCGCATGTGGGGCCGGGCATGGTGGCAATTGCCTATTGGGGAGATGACCGTCGCAAGAAGGCGTCCATTGCCGACCGCATTGCAAACAAGCTGGGGAAGAACTAGGACACAGCTTGACGAGCGGGAACCAGGACGCGTTCCGAAGCTTGCCCCGAAGCTTCATGCGGCGCAGCAGTTTGCATGTGTTCCCTTGCGCGAGAAAATTGGTGACGTACACTAATGACCTGAGCAAACGGGTGAGCTGCTGAAGGGCGGACCCGCCTGATGTGCAGGGTATGTCACGGGCATATATATTTGTTTGATACAAGACGTGATGAAAGGTGAGGTCAACCATGGAGCAACCAAAGGCGAAACTCATTATTGACTCTTGCTGCGATCTTCCTAGCCAGGCTGTAAACGAGGCGGGCGTTCCGTTTTTCCGTTTCCCCTTTACCCTGAATGGCGT
>CADBRF010000077.1 GCA_902796975.1 uncultured Coriobacteriaceae bacterium | reverse complement strand
TACATGGAGCACGGCCCTTGACCTTCTCCATAAGGTCAAGGCTTCTTCGCAACAACAAAATGTTCAGCTCGTCGTACTTCGCTCCTTTGGATGCGGCATTGATGCTCTGACTGCGGACCTTGTACATGAAGAGCTCAGTAAGGCTGACAGAATATACGCCGAGCTTAAGCTCGATCAGATTACCGATCTTGCCGCTGTACGCATTCGTCTCCGCTCCCTTGCCTATGCCACAGAACAACGAAGCGGGGGTCTTGAGCTACGTCCGGTCGAACTTGATGCTTCTGGCGAGGCAGAGAAACAGCTTGAAAGCAAACCCGCCCCTGAGAAGGGACAAGATGACGATCATCCTGAGCCACATGCTGAGAGCCAAACCGAACGCCCTTCAGTAGACAACGGAGAGTTGCACAAGCTAATAGAAGATCTGTCATCGCGCGGATATCATCTGTTGCTTGATGAATCAGCGAGCCATTCTCGCATTGGAATGCTTCATCGAATCGTTTTTTCTGGGCCGGAGGGAGAAGTGATATTCGAAGACTGGCCGAATGTGCAGACCTTCTATGAAAAGCTTGTGACAAAGGAGAAAGTTTCATCTAGACAAAAAGCTGCGAAAGCTGTCGCGAGCGAACGCGAGGAGATTAAGAAGCGGCTCGCGGATAAGGGTTATAAAATCGTTGTAGACTACGGAGAGGTCTTCAGCGCGTTCGGCGGCAGATCCGGCCTTGTCGCAAAGGGCCCAGATGGGTACAAGGTTTTCGGAGGATGGAACGAAGCTCGTCGGTTCGCCATAGAGCTTGAAACAAATGTGCCATTACCCGGAACAAAACCGGGCGAATAGGGAGTTTTTCTCGATGGATGTGTTACTCGGCTGCGAAGACGTGCAGCTGGAATTTCCCACCGCACGCATATTCGATGGCATTACGCTGGGGTTGAGCTCGGGAGACCGCATAGGCGTGGTTGGCCGCAATGGCGACGGCAAGTCGTCGCTTCTTGAGGTGCTCTACGGCAAGGTGGAGCCTGATGCTGGCAAAGTGACGTGGAGGCGCGGTTTGCGTGTGGGCATGCTCGCTCAGCGCGATGCCCTCGATGATGCCGATACGGTAGTGCACGCTATCGTGGGAGATGCTGCTGCCTATGAGTGGGCGGGGGATTCCCGCGTCCGGAGAATCATGGACGAGCTCGTGGGGGATATCGACCCAGATGCCACTATCGGCACGCTTTCCGGCGGGCAGCGGCGCAGGGTTGATCTTGCGCGCGTCCTAATTGGGGAGTGGGATGTCCTGCTCATGGATGAGCCCACCAACCATCTCGACATCGAGGCGATTCACTGGCTGGCAGAGCACCTCAAATCGCGGTGGCGCGCCACTGAAGGGGCGCTTCTTCTGGTGACGCATGACCGCTGGTTCTTGGATGAGGTCTGTCTATCCATGTGGGAAGTCCACGACGGCACCATCACTCCATTCGAGGGTGGCTACAGCGCTTATATCATGCAGCGCGTGGAACGCCAGCGTCAGGCTCGCGTGGCGGAGGCGAAGCGTCAGAACATTCTCAGGCGCGAGCTTGCATGGCTTGCACGTGGTGCGCCGGCTCGCTCAACCAAGCCCCGCTTCAGGGTAGAGGCGGCCGAGGCTCTCATTGCCGACGAGCCTCCGTTACGTAAGAAACTCGAGCCCAGAAGAAGTGCTATTTCTCGTCTGGGCAAGAAAGTCATCCACTTGCGCAACGCCTCGCTCAGCATCGGCGGCAAGCAGATACTCAAGCCGACGGACTGGAACATTGGCCCAGGAGACCGCCTCGCCATTCTAGGTGTGAATGGCGCCGGCAAGACAACGTTGCTCAAGCTCATGGAGGGTAAGCTCGCCCCCGACCATGGCCGCGTGGAGATTGGGCAGACGGTGAAGTTCGCTGTGCTTAGCCAGAACCTGCATGAGCTCGACGAGCTGGGAGACGCCCGCGTGCGGGAGGTGTGCTCGCGATATAGGTCTCGCTACGAGCTTGCGGATGGGCGAGAAATGGGGCCGACACAGCTGCTGGAGGAGCTCGGCTTTGATGCAGCACAGCTCAATTGCCCAGTATGCGATCTCTCGGGTGGTCAGAAGCGAAGACTGCAGCTCATGCTCATCTTGCTCGACCGCCCCAATGTCCTCGTCCTCGACGAGCCGGGCAACGACCTCGATACCGATATGCTTGCGCAGGTGGAAAGCCTTCTCGACACCTGGCCAGGAACCCTGCTGCTTGTGAGCCACGACCGCTATCTTGTGGAGCGTGTCACGGATGACCAATATGCTCTCATCGATGGCGAAATCATCCATCTTCCGCGCGGCGTTGATCAGTTCCTCGAGATTATTGACCAGCGCGGACAGAGGGAAGCTCAGTCTCCTGCTCAGATGTCTGTTGCCAACGGCAAGAAAAAAGGTAAGTCAAAGGCCGAAGGCCAAACGAGCGTGATTGGCCAGCGCGAATTGCGCGAGCTCAAGAAGCAGAAGAGTTCTCTCGAACGAAAGATGGGCACCCAGCGCAGCAAGATTGAAAAAGCGAAAGCCGCCCTTCTCACCATCGATGGCACGGACTACTTGGCGCTCGGAGACCAGCAGAGCAAGATTTCCGAACTCGAATCTGGTCTTGAGGAGCTCGAGGACGAGTGGCTAGAGGTTGCTGAAAAGCTAGAAGAGCAAGATGCCTGACAGGCCGTTTTTCCTGCTCTTCGGGGCCCATCCTGCACACTTCTTCATAAGGTGTCCACTTTTCTCTTGCTGCACTGTGGTACTCTAACCGAATGTGATTCGCATGATGTGTTTGATAAACCTACATGTCCTTGTTTTCGAGCAGCGACTCCGGCGTTTCGCAGAGACTTGTAACCGTTCAAACGGGGTAGTATGACATCACAGTATCGGCGATCTGGCCGAAGAAGCACGGGCAGCTACGATCTCTCCGCCGCGCAAGAAGCGGGAGAGGCGTTCGACCGCGCACATAGAGCTCGGAGAAGCGGTGTATCTCGGCGCCCTGCTCAAAGCGGGCAGCGCACCTCAGTCTCCAATCAGACTGCACGTTCAGCTCAGAGGAGCTATGCCCAACGTGACACTGTCCGAAAGTCTGTGAAAAGCAACTCGCGTCATCATGCCGATACCGGTCCCATGCCGGTCAATGCTGGGAGGTCGTCCAGAAAATCGGATAGCCCGAGTGACTATTCTCGTGACCATTACCATGCTCGCAAGCAGCATGGGGTGTCCAAGAAAAAGGTTATCGGCATTGTCGCCGTGGTGTTGGTCGCGGTGCTCACCGTTGGTGGCCTCGCATTTGGCGGCTATCTCAATACCATTGCGCAGAAGCTTAAGGGCGATAAGAACATCGCTACGGTGAAGCCTGCCAAGGGCGCGCCTTATTACGTGCTCGTCTTGGGTGGAGACTCCCGTACAGACGAGGGCGAGACTGCAGACAACCGTACGGATTCCATCATGGTTGCCCGCGTCGACGAGAAGAACCAGAACGTCTCCATTGTCTCGGTTCCCCGCGACCTCCGCATTCTTGTGGATGGCCATGGCTACTGCAAGATTAACTCCGCTGTCGAATACGGCGGGTACGATACCGTTGTCAAAGAGATTAACGAATTGCTCGGCATCCAGATAAACTATTACGCCTTTGTCTACTTTGATGAGTTCGAGGAACTGGTAGACAGACTGGGTGGCGTCACGGTCGAGGTTCCCGAGGGTACCTACTATGAGGGTGTATCCGTACCGGCTGGCGACGCGGTGACCATCGATGGAGAAGAGGCGCTTGTTCTTGCTCGCTGCCGCCACGGCTATCCGCCTGATACTGGCGCCTACGCCGCAGGCGATTATCAGCGTACGCTCAACCAGCGCAATCTCATGAAGGCTATCGCCAACAAAGTGCTCGACCAGGATATCGCCTCTATGCCAGAAACCATCGAGAGCCTCGCCGGCTGTATCGAGACGAACATGGAGCTCGGCTCAATCGTCAGCATGGCACAGAACCTCAAGGGTATGGATACCGATACCATCAAGACCGCCCAGCTGCCCAATGCCGCGGCTGTCATTAATGGCGAATGGTTCGCTGTCATGTACAAGGATGTTTTCGATGTCATGGACCAGAACTTCATTGCTGGCAATGAACTCTATGAAGGTCTGGACGGTTTCGGCAACGGTTTTGTAAACGATGACCTGACACCTTATTACGTGGATGGCCCGCTTTACTCCTATGTGCTCTACCAGGAGCATTTCGGCTCTATGACCGCCACTGGTGGCAAGGCGCCAACAGATTCCTCCACAGCAGGATCCTCTGCAAGCAAGTAACGTGCGTTACCCGCTCTTGCGCATGTGGATGAATGTTATCGCTTGTGACTCTCGGGTAACAGTTCGCTATCTTTCTCGTCATCCTCAAGCGGAGTGGGGGAATATGTGCAGCAAGTCGCAGTGAGGCGGCTTGAATTTCAATGAAAGGCTTCCCATGTCTGAAGACCATACAAAAAACGAACGCCACTGCAGCGTCTGCGGAAAACCCGAGAGCGAGGCAGGCACGCTGCTCCATCTTCCGCCGAATATGGATATCTGCCCTGATTGTCTCCAGGATGAGATTGGCCAGATGTCGCAGATGTTCGGGTTTTTCATGCCCGATCAGGTTCCACCGCAGCCTTCCACTAACAAACCCGTGAAGAAGGATGACGACTCCTCCGCAGATCTCTCTTCCAGCGAGAGCTTGGAAGAGGTAGAGGGTGAGCCCGTTGACAAGGGCGAATCTAACGATGGCGATGCTGCTAACAATAACCAGGGCGGCTTCTGGAACCCCTTTGGCAACTTTGGGTTCTTCCAGGGCACCGGTGGAGGCAATCCCTTCTCCATGGGTGGGCCTGAGGCGCGTCCCAAGCGCGACCCGAATGAGCCCATCATGGCTCCGGTCCCTCTGCCTCATGAGCTCAAGGCACAGCTTGACGAGTATGTCGTTGGCCAGGACCTTGCTAAGAAGATCGTCTCTGTTGCCACCTATAACCACTACAAGCGCGCGCAGGCCGGCTTGAAGAGCGACGTCACCATCGAGAAGAGCAATATTCTTATGCTCGGCCCCACAGGCACGGGCAAGACCTACCTTATCAAGACTCTGGCAGAGCTGCTCGATGTGCCGCTTGCCATCAGCGACGCTACCACGCTTACCCAGGCGGGCTATGTGGGCGACGATATCGAGAGTGTCATCACCAAGCTCATCACCGCTGCTGATGGCGATGTCGAGAAGGCCGAGTACGGCATCGTCTACATCGACGAAATCGACAAGATTGCCAAGCGTAACGGCCCCGAGGGCGTGAGCTCTGGCCGCGATATCGGTGGCGAGGCAGTGCAGCAGGGCCTGCTCAAACTCCTCGAGGGCACGACCATCGAGGTTCCGCTTGCCGGTGGCATGAAGACCCCCATGTCCCGGTCTGCGCTCATCGACACCACCAATATT
>CADBRF010000076.1 GCA_902796975.1 uncultured Coriobacteriaceae bacterium | reverse complement strand
AGCGCGCACTCTGCGACGAAGGTGGCGAGATCGAGTGGATTTCCGGTTCCTTTGGCAGCCATGTTGGCTATCTCTACCCGATGAGCGTGCTCAACGGCCGCAAGTCTCGTTCCAGTTTCACGGGCATCACGTTCGCCGGTGCAGGTCAGAACCTCGATACGGGCTGCAAAGTCGTCCTCAACGCCCCCGAGACCAGCGCAAGCGTCGAGACCAAGTCCATCTCCAAGGGCGGTGGCGTCTCCACCTTCCGCAGCTCAGTCGTGGCAACCCCCAAAGCCGCAGGTTCCAAGGCGAGCGTCTCTTGCCAGTCGCTTATGCTCGATGACCGCAGCCGAAGCGACACGATTCCCGCTATGGATATCCGCACGGATGATATCGACATCGGCCACGAGGCGACCATCGGCCGCATCGGCGACGACAAGGTCTTCTATCTCATGAGCCGTGGCCTGTCCGAAGAGGATGCGCGCACCATGATTGTCAACGGCTTTGCTGACCCGGTCTCCAAGGAGCTCCCGCTGGAGTACGCCGTTGAGATGAACAACCTCATCAAACTCGAAATGGAAGGGGCGATTGGCTAAATGGAAGCCACGAAACTAGAACATGTCGCGGCAATGCCGGCCCCGACCTGGCATTTCCTGAACATGAACGATGCAACCGTCGAGATTCCCGAGGATCTGCAACCGGTTGACGAGACCATCGTCGAGGGCGATACGCAGTATCTCTCTGGCGCTGATGATGCCTTCTATGTTGCCATGGAGGGCGCTCAGGCCGCCTGGAATGAACGTTTTGGAGACCGCGAAGTTCTCACCAACGCAAAAGACAGCTATGCGGAATCCCTTGGCGGCACTGCATTTTCGCGCTATCAGATCGGCGCAGACAAGATGGAACTCGACAAGAGCCTCATCGGGGCGTTCGAGACGGGCATGGGAGAGACAGCGCACGAGTACCTCGCGAGCGTTGCCGGCGCACCCACCGTGTTCCAAATTCCCGAGAGCGCCACAGCATCCGTTGCCGTGCGCATCAATGGCGTCGATGGCGCTGCAAACACCGCTGCCATCGACCTCATAGCCGAGCCAGGTTCTACGGTCCAGTTGGTTATCACCGTGGACTCCCCTGCGGCAGGCGAGGGCCTCGTCGGCAGCACGCTCAGGGTCTTCGCCGGCAAAGGCGCTCACGTGAATGTCATTCGTATGCAGACGCTCGACCCCACCTGGATCGACCTCGACGACACGGGCCTCTTCCTCGATGAGGATGCCGTCATCAACGTGCACCAGACCGTGCTCGGTGGCAGCAATGCCTTCACGGGTCTCGCCGGAGACCTCCGTGGCGAGAATGCCTCAGCAACTGTCGTCACCCGCTATCTGGGCAACGGCACGCGCGAACTCGACTTCAACTACATCCTGCGCCACCACGGCAAGAACACCACCTGCGAGCTCGACGCATCCGGCGTCCTCGAGGATGAATGCCACAAGTGCCTCCGCGGCACCATCGACCTCATTCGCGGCGGCAAGGGCGCAGTTGGCCACGAGAACGAAAACGTCCTCATGACCGACAAACGTGCACGCAACAAGACGGTCCCCGTCATCCTCTGCAACGAGGACGACGTCATGGGGAATCACGGTGCGACTATCGGCCACATCCGCCCCGACCAGATGTTCTACCTGGGCGCACGCGGCCTTTCTGAGGAGCAGGCACAGGCTATGTTCGCTAGTTCAATGCTCGAAGGGGCCTACTATGATGCCCCCGACGACGCGACGAAGGCGGCCGTGGTAAGGCTCGGCAGCCAGCTCGTCGACGATTTTGAGGAGGTATGCGAGGCATGAGCGTCGACATCATCGCAAACCCGTACAAAAAGGATTTTCCGCTGCTCATAGGTCACCCCGAGCTCGCTTTCCTCGACAGCGCGGCAACCGCTCAGCGCCCCACCGCGGTTCTCGATGCCCAGCGCACCTTCTACGAGACCATGAATGCCAACCCGCTCCGTGGCCTCTACGAGCTGTCCATCAAGGCAACTGAGGCAATCGACAACACGCGCGAGCACATTGCCAAGTTCATTGGGGCACCGAGCGGCACGGATATCATCTTCTCCCGCAACGCCAGCGAAGCGCTTAACTCCGTGGCAAAGGCCTTTGGCCCCACGGTCGTTGGTGAGGGCGACGAGGTCTGCATCACGGTCATGGAGCACCACTCCAATCTCGTCCCTTGGCAGCAGCTCTGCAAGCAGCAGGGCGCCAAGCTCGTCTATCTCTATCCCGACGAGAACGGCATCATCTCTGAAGAGGAAATGCACGCCAAGATTGGCGAGAAGACCAAGATCGTTTCTGCTGTGCAGGTCTCTAACGTCCTCGGCGTGGAGAACCCCATCAAACGGCTTGCAGAAGTCGCTCATGAGGTGGGCGCCTACATGGTCGTAGACGGCGCGCAGTCCGTACCCCACATTAAGGTCAATGTGGCTGACCTCGACTGCGATTTCTTCGCCTTCTCAGCCCACAAGGTCTTTGGCCCCATGGGCATCGGCGTTCTCTGGGCAAAGCACGACCTCCTGGAGAAGATGCCGCCCTTCCTCACCGGCGGCGAGATGATTGACTCCGTCACTGAGCAGGATGCCGTCTGGGCTCCGATTCCCCAGAAGTTCGAAGCGGGCACTCAGGATGCAGCAGGCATCTACGCAACAGACGCCGCCCTCTCCTACGTCGAGCAGATTGGTTTCGACGCCATGGAGGAGCGCGAAGCAGCGCTCATGTCCTACCTTGGCGAGCAGCTCGAGAACCTTGGGTTTATCGAAGTCATCGGTCCCAAGGATCCGTCCAAGCGCTACGGCGCCTTCAGCTTCAATATCAAGAACATCCATCCGCATGACGTGTCGAGCATTCTCTCCGATGAGAACGTTGCCATCCGCGCCGGCCACCATTGCGCTCAGCCACTACTGAACTTCTATGGTGTGCGGTCTTGCTGCCGCGCGTCGGTCGCGTTCTATAATGACGCGGCAGATATCGACAAGCTCGTCGATGCGCTCAAACTCGTCTGGAGGATCTTCAATGCCAGCTAGCATCTATTCAAACGCTGCCCTGATGGACCACAATAACCATCCGGACTACAAATACGTCCTCGACGACGCCACGCATCAGCACGACGGCATCAACCCGAGCTGCGGCGACGAAATGACGCTCTACCTCAAGATGGATGGCGATGTCATCGAGGAAGCGAGCTTCGAGGGCCATGGCTGCGCAGTCTCGCAGGCTTCCGCCGATATGATGGCGGGTCTCATCGAGGGCCAGACTGCCGAAGAGGCTGAGCGTCTCAGCAAGCTCTTCATTGGCATGATTCAAGGCAAAGAACTCTCTGAGCAAGACAAGGAAGACCTTGACGAGGCAGCTGAGCTTGAGAGCATCTCCCACATGCCCTCCCGCGTGAAATGCGCCGAGCTCGCCTGGCGTACGCTCACGGGCATTCTCGAAGACCGCGATGAGGAGTCGGCGACCACCGAGTAGCTT
>CADBRF010000075.1 GCA_902796975.1 uncultured Coriobacteriaceae bacterium | reverse complement strand
CATTGATGAAGATGGCGCGATGCGCCCAACTGATGCCCGTACGGAGACCTGGGCATGGAAGAAGCCCATGACCGCAGAAGATGCGGGAAGTTCCGCGGAGCAAACAGGGGTTCAGTTTGTAACAGGATGCGAGCACCCGTATATGCTTAAACCTGTGGAGGGAAGCATTGTTGTGGATAACGTTACCTTTGGCTACACGCCTGATAAGGTGGTGCTCCACGATATCAGCCTCTACGCGCATCCCGGTCAGAAAATCGCCTTTGTAGGTGAGACAGGTGCCGGCAAGACCACCATCACCAACCTCATCAACCGCTTCTACGATATTCAACAGGGTGAGATTCTCTACGATGGCATCGATGTCAAGCGTATCTGCAAGAAAGACTTGCGCCGGAGCCTGGGAATCGTGCTCCAGGAAGTCAATCTCTTCACGGGCACGGTGATGGAGAACATCCGCTATGGACGCCTGGATGCGACTGACGAGGAATGCATCGAGGCTGCCAAGCTCGCCAACGCCGATGGCCTCATCCGCCGCTTGCCCGAAGGCTACAATACCCTGCTTACGGGCAACGGGAGTAACCTTTCGCAGGGCCAGCGCCAGCTCATCTCCATCGCCCGCGCCATCGTCGCAGACCCGCCAGTGCTCATCCTCGACGAGGCAACCTCCTCTATCGACACCCATACTGAGCAGCTGGTTCAGCGCGGCATGGATGCTCTCATGAAGGGCAGAACGAGCATTGTTATCGCCCACCGTCTCTCCACGGTGCGGGATGCCAACTGCATCATGGTGCTGGACCATGGGCGCATCATCGAACGAGGCACGCACGAGGAGCTTATTGCTCAGAAGGGCAAGTACTACACGCTCTATACCGGCAACTCCCTTGGCGATTAGCCGGGGCAGTGGGAAAATACCAGCTCAAGCAGGCACCGGAACCAACGGAGGAATTTAGTGGATACCATTATTACAGCAGAGCATGTGCGTGAGGCAGCAGCGGTCCTCCGCGAGCGGGCAGACATCCAGCCTGGCTCCTGGGGCATCGTGCTCGGCAGCGGCATGAGCAATCTGGCAGACGCAATTGAAGACCCCGCCTTCGTGCCCTATGCCGAGGTGCCCTATATGGAGACGTCCACTGCCCCTGGGCATGTTGGCCGATTCGTCATTGGCCATATAGGCGGGCAGGGCGTGATCTGCATGCAAGGTAGGCTCCATGCCTATGAGGGCTACACGGCACAAGAGATCGCCTTTCCCATCTACGTGATGCATGAGCTGGGTGCCGAGCATCTCATTGTCACTAACGCCTCGGGTGGCATCAACCCCGATTACGGTGTAGGCGACCTCATGATTATCTCTGATCACATTAATCTCCTCGGCATGGACCCCTGCATGGGGCCGCTCCGGCCGGAAGTCTCCCACCGCTTCTTCGATATGACCCACGCCTACGACCCTGAGCTGCGTAAACGGGCTCTCAAAGCGGCCGAGGCATGTTCAGTTCCTGTGCATGAAGGTGTGTACGTGGCAGAGCCTGGCCCCTCTTTTGAGACGCCTGCCGAGATTCGCGCCTACCGGGTATTGGGTGCCGATGCGGTGGGCATGTCAACGGTTCTGGAGGTCATCGCCGCGCGCTCCTGCGAGATGCGTGTTCTGGGAATTTCCATGGTGTCCAACCCCGCTGCCGGAGTGAAGGACGAAGCGCTGAGCATGGACGATGTATTCGCTGCGGCAAAGATCGCCGCTGCCGAAGTGGGCAAGCTCATCATCCGTCTGCTGGAGGAGGCCGGCGAGGGAGAGTAAGCGTGACGATGCTCGTGCGGGCGCTCAAGACCGAGCTACGCTTGTCAGCTACCAATCCTTTGGGACTCCTTCCATCTGCACCTTTCGACAGATACCCCGGAGGTGTTGGTTAAACGCTATCTGGGAAACAAAACCGTTACCTACCATCTGGGGCAAGGCGGTAGCCGGGCAAGTTGGGTTGTATATAATTGAGCTGGTGAAGTTGGAATGCGGTCTCTTGGCCGCAGGCTTCGCAAAGGAGGTGCGCAATGTTTCTAGCTACTATTGAATCCCTTGTTGTTGGGATTATGCCCATGCCATCTCTTGTTACTCTGCGCGCCGCACTTGATTCGAGCGACGAGCCCAAAGATGTGCTCCCAATCTATATCGGGCCCATCGAGGCGAGTGCCATCGCCGCTGCTCTCGACGGCAAGCACGATGAAAGGCCGCTTACGCATAGCCTCGCCAACAATCTTGTTCAGGCTCTTGGGGGCTCTGTTAGCAGGGTTGTCATCGATCGTGTAGAAGGGGCGACCTTCTTCGCCACGGTGTACGTTCGCTGCTCGAATGGGATGTTCACGCGTGTGGATGCCCGCCCGAGTGATGCCATTGCGCTTGCAATCCGCGCAAACGCTCCCTTGTTCGTTGAGGAAGAGGTCATGCAGGCGGCTTCGTGCCCGCGTGTCTTCAACCCCGAAGAGGAAAAGCGCATGGAGCTCGAGGAATTCGACAAGTTCATCGAGGGCGTGAGCCCCGAGGACTTCGCCACGCCCGGCAAGCCGACTGCTTCAGACTCTCATACCAACTAAAGCGAGGTACAACAGCCCGGCGAGGTGAAAATACCCTCGCGGTGACAGTGCTATTTCAGAGGATTTCAAGTAAACTTTTCTTACCGCTCGGTGTGTGGGGAGGCTTCCGCAGCACATGCTTCCCTGCATGCTGAGAGGCTCTTTTTGTCCACCACCAGCCACTATCCCCAGCGACTT
>CADBRF010000074.1 GCA_902796975.1 uncultured Coriobacteriaceae bacterium | reverse complement strand
GGCGATGACGGGCGATGGCGTGAACGACGTGCTCGCTCTTCACCAGTCGGACTGCTCGGTTGCCATGGGCTCGGGCGCGAGTGCTGCCCGCTCGGTGGCCCAGCTCGTCTTGCTCAACGATGATTTTGCCTCGATGCCCAAGGTCGTGGCGGAAGGCCGCCGTTCCATCAACAATCTTCAGCGTTCAGGTGCGCTTTTCCTGGTCAAGACCCTGTTCTCGGCGGTTATGGCCCTGCTCTTCATCTTTATCGTCGCCTACAACTACCCCTTTGTCACAATCCAACTCACTCTTATCTCCTCGCTCACCATCGGCCTGCCCTCGTTCGTGCTCGCACTCGAGCCCAATCACGACCGCATCAAGGGGAGGTTCCTCCGCAACATCGTGTTCCGGGCGATACCAGGAGCGGCGACGGTCGTGCTCGTGGTGTTGATTTCGGTGGTGTATGGCTTCATGGTCCAGCTCACGCAAGAGCAGTTCTCCACGCTTTGTGTTATTCTCACCTGCGTGATGGGCGTGAATCTCGTCATCCGCCTCTCCATACCCTTCAATCCCATCCGCATCACCTTGCTCGTGGCCATCCTCGCAGGGCTCTTCCTGGGCATCTTCGTCTTCGGTGATATTTTCATGCTCGTGCCCTTCTCCTTTGAGATGACAACCGCGACTATTGTGCTTGCTGCAATTGTCACCATCGTGTTCAACCTCCTCTTCACGTTCGTGGTTCGTCACGAGGACGAACTGCACAGGTTACGTTAGCGCTCGAACACCCGCGCGCTCAGCTTGGGAGGAGTGCGCTTGTCCGCGCCCGCGGTATAATCCGCGTACTATGTTGCAGCGATTTCACGCATCCGATTTGTTAACCGTGGGGCACTACCTTGGCACGCTCTCGTTCGCGCTGGGTATCCTCATGGCCATCCCGCTGCTCGTTGCCCTGCTCTCTGGCGAATATGCGAGTGCCGACGATTTTGTCGTGGGTATGGGAGTCTGCTTTACCGTGGGCGGTGCTCTCCGGTTCATGAAGCCGGGCCCGCTCGACCGCCGTGTAACTCTGCTCCTCACAGGTTTTGCCTGGATTGTTGCAGGTGTGCTCGCCGCTGTGCCCTTCTACTGCTCGGGCATGTTCGACTCGTTTGGCGATGCTCTGTTTGACTCGGTCTCGTCCATCACCACAACGGGCAGCTCGCTTGCGAGCGACATCGACAAGATGCCCCTTGCCCAGATTGTCTGGCGGAGCCTTCTCACCCTCCTCGGTGCGCAAGCGGTCATCGTGCTCGCCCTCTATATCGGTTTCACTGGGCGTCATGGCCTGAATGAGGTCTTCAATTCGCCTGATTTTCGCGAACTTTTGAGTTCAGATCTTCATACGGGGTTTGTCCGCGTGCTTCGCATCATGCTTATGCTCGTCGCCCTGGGAACGATATCGCTCACGGCGATTGCCTTCTATCTGGGTGTGGAGCCTGCAGATGCCTTCGTCAATGCGTTTTGCCTTGCAGCAAACGCCTCCTCGACAGGCGGGTTCGTGCCGCACTCCACGAATCTGGCCTACTACCATTCGGTTGCCGTTGACGCGGTCGTCACCGTGTTCATCATGCTCGCCGCCGTCAATATGGGAACCTTCTTCTTGCTCGTTCGGGGAAGGCTCCACCTCGCCTTCGAGGATTCCGAATTCCGCCTGCTTCTTGCATGGACCCTCATCCTGACGGCTATCGTCTCCACGGGCATGACGCGTGACGCTGTCTATACGACGCCAGGTGGCCTTATTGACCACGGCCTCTTTCCGCTCATTTCCTCCATCGCGACCTCGGGCATGAGCGCGACCTATTCCGAGCAGATAAGCACAGTTTATTCCGACGGCGTAATCATCATCTTTATCATGGCGGCGTTTCTTGGTGCCTCTTCCTGCTCGACTTCCGGTGGCGTCAAGTCCATGCGCGTTGTGACCATCATCCGCTGGTTCACCAATTACATCGTGAAGGAGCTCGTTCCCAAGCGGAGCCGCGTCCCCATTCGCTACCGTCATTTTGGAGAGCACCTGCTCACGGCTTCCGATGCCACACGTGCCATGATTATCGCCATGCTCTACGTGGGAACGGCGGCAATCGGCGCCATGGGGTTCGTTGCCCACGGCGAGGATGCTGTGACCGCGGTTTTTACTGCCGTCTCTTTTGTAAGCAATACGGGCATTGCGACGGGCATTTCCCTGTCATCCATGACGCTCGACCTGAAGGTGACCGCCCTCCTCATGATGTGGATGGGGCGTGTGGAATTCATCGCCATCATTGCCTCGCTCGTAGGGCTCGTACTCTCTCTCAGGCCGCCGCGCAAGATTCGCGAATTCGGCATGAGAGTAAGCGACGCCCTCTACAACCCCTTCCGCAAGAACAAGGCCAAGGTGGGCCGCAAACGCCAATCCGCCTGGACCAAATACGAGACCGACCGAAACCTCAAGGATCAGACCGGCTCCTTCAAACGCACCAAGAAAGAAGACTCGAGCTCGGGGCCGGGCAAGCCAAAATCGGGGACTTTCATCCTCATTTTGCTCCTCGTGGGCGTTCTTACAGTGTCCCCGCTGGTACAAGGCATGACGAGCTCGCATGGCGCAGTGGGGTTCGTCCCACAGGCATTCGCGGCAGAAGACGATGATACCTGGAGCGCACAGAGGAGCGCATCTTCCTCCTCCTATCGTAACATGGACGTGTCCGACCTGCTCAAATCCACCGATAAGCTCGATGGGCAAAAGGTCGCCATCACGGGCGAGGCAATCGGATCTGCTCTCCGCGCAGACGATGGCCACATGTGGGTCAACATCAAGGAGGGGGACTCCATGGTGGGTGTCTACATGACCAATGCGCAGGCGGCAACAGTAACTACCTATGGGAGCTACCGTGCTACTGGCGATACAATTCGCGTGGAGGGCGTGCTCAATCATGTGTGCGCCAAACACGCGGGCCAGCTCGATATGCATGTGGATACGGTCGAAGTCACGACGGTGGGTGTTCCCACGCTTCACCAGGTCGATTTTCGGCAGGTGAAGATAGGAGCGATATTCATTCTCTTGGGGTTCTCGCTCGAGCTCATCCGCCGTGTTGTCGTGGAGAAGCGGCGCGGAAAGAGGATACTCGGGTGGCACTAGAAACCACGGCCGAATGCATTTTGGTCAGGAGAGGGCATGTTGAACAATAAGAATGCGATGTCGAGGCAGAAAACGCGGGCCAGCGAGGCTGCGAAGAAGAGTCGTCCTGTTCGGGGCATGCTCGAGCTCGTGGCAATCTTCGCTGGGTTTCTGGCTTTTCTCGCTTTTGTCATGGTCGCCGTCTACTACATCATGATGTAGGAACAGCAACGTGATTTACCGGCTTCGCATACAGGACTGGATGGTCATAGGCCATTATCTTGGCGCGCTCGTGCTGATTGTCGCGGGCGCTATGGTGCCTATGTTCTTCCTTGCCCTTGCACTGGGAGAGAGCAGCGCTGCCGTGCACTTCCTCCTCTCCATCGGCATCACGGGGACGGTTGGCGGCCTGCTTATGCTGCTCGGTATCAAGAAGCAAAAGCTCGATTGGCGGCAGGCATTGATTGTCACGGGCTTGTGCTGGGTGATTCTCTCCATTTTCGGTGCCCTGCCGCTTTACCTTTCCGGCCACTACGGTGGCTTCCTCGATGCTTATTTCGAGACAGTCTCCTGCTTTACTACCACGGGCATCTCGGTCACGCTCGACCAAGACCATATGGCTCTCTCGGTTGTTGCCTGGCGTGCCATCATGAACGTTCTCGGCGGTGTCGGTGTCGTGATTGTCGCGCTTGCGCTGGGCATTTTCGGCTCTGGCTCGGCCGTTGCCTCTCTCTATCATGATGAGGCTCGTGGTGAGGCTGTTATGCCCCAGATCCGCCAGAGCGCCATGTTCATTCTCCGCGTCACCTTGACCATCATTCTTGTGGGCACGATCGCATGCTGCATTCCCCTCGCATTGCTGGGGATGGACCCCTCCCGCGTTCTGCTCCACGCGTTTTTCGTGACCACCTCGGACTTCACAACGGGAGGCATGATCGCCCAATCCAATGGCATCATGTACTACCATTCTTGGCCGCTCGAGGTGATAACCATGGTCATCATGGTTTTCTCGGGCGTGAACTTCATGCTCTACGGGTCCATCTGGCGTGGGCAGACAAAGTTTCTGCTAAAAGATATCGAGGTCAGGACCATTGCCATCTGGGTTACCCTCCTCGCCCTTCTCATGGCGATCTCCACGGTGGGCAGCGTCTACAGCGATCCAAGCGCCATGCTGCGCCGGGGTCTCTACGAATTGATTTCCGCCTGCTTCAACGCTGGATATTCCACCATGTACCCAGGTCAGATGCTCTATGGGGCTGGCTCGGGCGCCCTCTTTGTCGTCATCCTCGGCATGGCAGTTGGCGCATCAGCGTCCTCTATTTCTGGTGGTATCAAAGCCCTTCGCGTGGGCGTAATCGTCAGATCCTTCGTGCAGACCATCCGCGCCGCTCTCTCTCCTCAGAAGGCGCGCCCCCGTACGTTTTTCTGGCACCAGGGCAAGCAACTGCTTACTCCCGAAATCACATCTTCAGCGCTTACGGTTACGCTGCTTTACATCCTCACCGACGGCATAGGCTCCATCGCCGGCATCCTCTATGGCTATGACGCCATGCAGGCAATTTTTGAATCGGTGTCCGCTGCGTCCAATACGGGTCTCTCCATGGGCATCACAAACGGCAGTATGCCGTCTGGTCTCGAAGTCATGTACATTCTGGAGATGTGGCTCGGCCGTCTGGAATTCATCGCCATTTTCACGATGATTGTGCAGATTTCTGCAACCGTCACGGGCAAGATTCAGGATTACCGGCGCAAGAAGGGCAAGGAAGATCGCCGCAGCCGTATGGGAGAAATCAAGAAGCGTGCAGCTCAGGGTAAAGGCCAAGCAGAGGAGGAGAGCCTTTCCGCAACCCGGCGAAAGGATAGGTCTGGGAGAAAAAACGCCGTTACGAGTCTTGTCGTCGTCCTTGCACTTGCCATGGGGGTAGCTGGAGTTCCGGCGACCGCCGCTTGGGCTGTGGGGCAGAACGCCCAGGGGGGAATCTCCCAGAACATCTTCGAGAACCGGTATAGCGCCTTTGATGGCCTTAGCTCCAAGGAGAGTCGAAGTGGTTCGGATGCGATTGCCGTGAGCGTCAGCGGCCTCACTTCCATGAACCTCGCTCTCGATGGAAGAAAGGTAACCATTACGGGAGAGGCGATTGGAGATGTGCTCGATGCCGGGAATGGCTACAAATGGGTCAATATCAACGATGGCACTGGCGCTTCCATAGGCGTCTACATGACCAGCGATATGGCATCGCACATCGCCAACCTGGGCAGCTACAAGATGACGGGAACGACCCTGCAGATTGAGGGCACGTATGAAGCGAACTGCCCAGACCATCAAGGGGAGCTCGATATTCACGCCTCGACTGTGTTCGCGGTAGATTCTGGTGGACCCATAACCTATCTGGTGAATCAGAATATGTTCCTTGCCGGCGTCGCGCTCACCATCACCTCACTTGTCATCCTTCTGCTCTTCGTTCTGCTGCGCCGCCGGTGGGTCAAGGGCATCATGGGGGAAGACGAAGACTGATTACGCCGCGTGAAAGGACGGTTGAGTTTGATAGATTTTGATCAGCTTGGGTGCACTTCGAGTGTTAGAAAGGCGTTCAAGCCGTACGAGAAATCATGCACACTTGGACGTGTTGTGTCTCTCGACCGTGGATATCCTCTGGTCAATAACGGTGCGGGCGAGTTCAGGGCAGAACTTGCAACCACCATCAAGAAGCGCGATGACAGCATCGTTGCGGTGGGGGACTGGGTTGCCTTGCGCCTGGAGTCCGGACACGAGAAAGCCATCATTCAGGAGGTGCTCCCGCGCGCGACCGAAATCGCCCGCATCAAGCGCGTGGGCAGGGAGAAGCAAGTCAGAAGGCAGGTGCTCGCCGCCAATGTCGACGTGGTGTTCATCTGTCAGTCGCTCACGGGGAGCGGTCTCGACGAACGCCTGCTCATGCGGCAGATGGTGGCAGTGTGCGGTTGCAAGGCGACTCCGGTGTTCGTGCTTACCAAATGCGATGATGTGGAGCAGACAGTGGTGAACGATGCACGAGAACGGTGCGCGGAGCTGGCTCCCAACATAGCGCTGGTCTGTCTTGCTCAAGTGCCAGCGGATGCCTGCCCGGAAGGTGTGCAGACCCCTAAGGCACTCAGACAGTTTCTGCCCGCTGGCTCGACAGCGCTGTTGCTGGGTGAGAGCGGTGTGGGAAAGTCCACGCTCACAAATGCCCTCGTCGGGGAGGAAGTCTTCGCCACGGGTTCGGTGCGCGAGCGAGACGATAAGGGCCGTCATACGACGGTTGCCCGCCGGATGGTGCAGGTTCCGGGCGCTGGGCTTCTCATCGATGCCCCTGGTCTCCGAACAATGCAGATCCTCGATTTGGAGACAGGTCTTTCTCGTGCCTTTCCCGAGATAGGGGAGTATGCGCAACAGTGCAGGTTTGCCAATTGCTCGCATACGAGTGAGCCGGGATGTGAGGTGCGCGAGCATGTTTTGCCTGACCGCTTGAACGTTTATTTGCATCTTTCTGAAAATAGGTTATAACTGTTCGTTGCGGTATTAGCTTTCTTCGAGAGGGATTGCCAGTATCCGCGCGTGAGCCGGGGAAGAGAGGGCAAACGCGAGTTTGATGCGGTTGCCCCGGCTTTTATGTGGAGGGATGGCACAGCTTATGCAAGCTGTTGCCGCTGGCACCGGGCGTGCAGAGGGGTACATCCGGTGCCTTTTCCAATGTCTCGAAAGGAAAGCTGATGAGCAAGAGCCAGAACTTGACCATTGTCCTTCAAGCTGGTGGAGAGTCGCGTAGGATGGGCCGTTCCAAAGCCACGGTTCCGTTCTTGGGCGAGCCGATGATTTGGCGTGGCATCAACCGCCTTCTTCCTCTGGCAGATGAGTTCATCATCACAACCAATGAGCCCCAGAACCTTAGCTTTCTCGATGATCTCGTAGGCCTCGGTAAAATTCGCCTGGTTACCGATGCCTATGAGAAACGTGGCGCTCTCCGTGGCATCTACACAGCAGTCAATGCAGCTTCCAAGGAGTATGTTGCACTTGTTGCCTGCGACATGATTTTTCCTTCGCGTAATCTCATCGCTGCCGAGCTCGACGCTCTCATGGCAAGCGATGCCGATGCGGTAGTCCCCGTGACTGGACACGGATATGAGCCCTTCCATGGCGTCTACCGCCGGAGCACCTGCCTGCCTAAGATTTTCGAGGCAGCAGAGGCTGGCAAGGATTCTGCTCGGGCATGGTTCGGCGAGGCAAAAATTCTTGAATTCACGAGCGATATGATCGCTGCTGCAGAACCGCGAGGCGGCTGCTTCATCAACGTCAACACTCCAGAAGAACTTCACGAGGCGGAGCGCAAGATTCTCAGCCGTGCGCATTTCGAGCGCGAGCAGTTCGGCTAGTTCCGTAGAACCAGAACGCACTCAGGCGTCTTTCCTCGGGGAGGCGCCTTTTTTCTGCGGCGGGGGCACGAAGCGAGAAAGGTTGCAGCTCGGGAGGGCACGAAGCGGGCAAGGTTGCAGGTGGGTGCAGAGATGGCCTGGTTGTGCCCTGCTGCCGAGGGCGAGATAACCGTTTCCTTACGGCAAGCTGAAAACATCCTGAAAATTCATGTCGTTTGGCAACGGATTGGCAATGCCTTCGGCGTGGCGTGCCATAATCTTAGCTAGCTTGAATGAATAGACGCGAGCTCGGATAAAACGCACGGCGTTAGCGCTTGGCATCCAGTGCGTGAAGGCTTGATTGGAGATAAACATGGCAGCATATCCAGATGGGGTTCCTGTTCCGCCCCAAAGAGATAATTCCCAGGGGAACCAGAGCTATGGCTACTCTGGCAATCCTAGCAGCTCGCAGCAGACTGGGACCCACTACTATCGAACGGCGGAGCAGAACTTGAATGATCTGAACGGCATGAACAGCAATAAGGAGCAGGAGCGTGCCCGCAAGCGTGCGGAGAAACAGGCCCGCAAGGCTCAGAGAGGCTCAAATGGTTCGGGTTCGGGCAAGACGGTGGCAACGGCCGTCATTAGCTCAGTGGTCACCATTGCCCTCATGCTCTGCCTGTGGTCGTTCACGCCCATCTTCAACGGCATGAAATACAGTGGAACTACTTCCACGGGAAGCTCGTGGGATGGCCAGATTACCATCAATGGCGGCGATGAGACCACCACTGCTCAGGCAGTGGCAAGCAAATGCCTTAATTCCGTGGTCACTATCTATGTGTACTCCAGCAGCTCCGATGGGTGGAGCCAGTACTTTGGCGGGTCTAGTTCCAACTCCGAGCCGAGCGCTCTGGGCAGCGGTGTCATCATCTCCGATGACAACGGCACAGCATATATTCTCACCAACGCCCATGTTGTCGAGGGCATTTCCAAGGCAGTCGTCAAGGTTGGCGACCAGCAGTACAATGCTTCTCCCGTTGGCATTGACGAAGACACCGACCTCGCAGTC
>CADBRF010000073.1 GCA_902796975.1 uncultured Coriobacteriaceae bacterium | reverse complement strand
CGCCGGGATCTGTCATCGTGTTCGGCATCCTGCTCTATTCTGCTCAGCAGTACGGCGACTTCTCCGGTGGCATCGATATGGTCCGCGGCGTCTCCCACCTCTTCGGTGTGGAGATGAAGGACAACTTCCGTCAGCCCTACTTCTCCATCTCCCTTGCTGACTTCTGGCGCCGTTGGCATATCACGCTCGGCACCTGGATGCGCGACTACGTCTTCTATCCCTTTGCGCTTATCAAGCCCATGCATGCGCTGGGAGAGTGGGCAAACAAGCACCTCGGCCGTCACCTTGGGCGCACGCTTCCCGCCTGTATTGCCAACATCCTCGTCTTCTTCCTCGTCGGCCTCTGGCATGGCGCCGATGCCCATTTCATCTGGTGGGGCCTCTATAACGGCATTGTCATCGCCCTTGCAGACCTCTTGGGCCCGCTCTGGGAGAAGATGAACCACGCCACCCATATCGAAGACCACCCCGGCCTGCAGCACCTGTGGCGTATCATCCGCACCTTCATCGTGGTGAATATCGGCTGGTACTTCGACCGCATCCTCGTCTTCAGCCATGTCCTGCAGGGCTTCCATAATACGTTCTTCAATTTCAACATTGCCGGTTTCATGCCCTATCTCAACATGATTCACGTTGATAATATCAAGATCTCCCTCATTCTCTCGATTATTGCCTGCATCATCGTGTTTATCGTGAGCGTGCTGCGAGAGCGCGACGTGGATGTCGCAGGTGGCCTTTTGAAGCGTAACTTCGTGCTCCGCTATGCGCTCTATGTCTGCATTGGAGTACTCATTCTCTTCTCGTTCCTCTTCGCGCCGAGTAACGGGGGCTTCATCTATGCGAATTTTTAAAGTTGTGATGAAAGTCATCGCGGTCTTCGCGTTGGCGTGCGCGGTCAATTATTCGATGTGTCTTGCTCTCGTGCCCTACGGGACCAAGAGCGAGGTCATCTTCCACGACTATCACCAGATGAAGGATCTTGATACCGTCTATGTTGGCACCTCGATGATGGGCAGGGCGTGCGATCCAAACGTCATCGATCCGATTCTGGGAACCAATTCTTTTAACATCGCGACTCCTTCCCAGTATATCGAGGAGTCTTTCATGGGCATTAAGACCGCTACCGAAGAACACGACATAAAGACTGTGGTCTACGGCTACGAGTTGGGCGAGGTGCTCGACACCAACTACACGACCCCCGGCAGAGCCTATGTTCTCTACAAGGACCAGGGCAATCTGGGCGACTATCTCTTCGATGCGGGCGTGGGCTTTACCTACTACCCCGAAAACTACAAGGGCGAAGGCTCCATCAACTGGATGTTCCCCTGGATTGAGAACCACGTCCACGGGGCGAAGATGGTCCTGAAGAATCTCAAGATGCGTTTCGACGGCACCAACGTCTACGATGCTGCAGAAGCCCAAGAGGACTGGAAGTACGTGGGCACGCCCGAGACTCCAGGCAGGGGCTACTACAGCTATGACGAGGAGATGGATTTTAACAGCGGCAGGACCAAGGTCTACTCCGACCTCGTTGGCCGCGGCGAGCTCAATCCGGACAAGATGGCCATGCTCAAGCAGATGGCAATCTATTGCCAAGAACGTGGCGTCGAGTTCATCGTGGTGGGCATTCCCGAGCCGCGTATGAACATTCTCGATATGGCAGACCAATACTTCACCCAGACCGAAGAGGTGCGTAAGGTTGTCGAGGATAACGGCGGCACCTTCGTTGACTTCAACTTGGCAAAGCCAGAGCTGTTCAAGTACGAAGACTCCATCTTCAACGACTACCAGCATTTCGATACTGCCGGCGGTGACCGCTTCAGCAAATCCTATGCTGCCTGGTACACCATGCACGAGGCAGGTCAGAACACCGATGACCTATTCTATACGCCTGAAGAGTGGCTAGCTTCCGTGGATACGGTCGAGCTGGTCGAACTCAATTACGAGATTAGCGGTGATTTCATCACCTATACCGCTTCGGTTATCGCTGGGCCTACGGTTACGCCCGAGTATCAGTTCTTTACGAAAGATGTGAACAACAAGTGGGTGCTCGCGAAGGACTGGTCCACCGACAACACCTTTACCTACACGCCTGGGCCTGATGAGAAATACGCGAATGTGCGCGTGAATGTACGACCGCAGGGCACTAATGTAAAATTCCAGCGATTCCGTTCGCAAAAGGTGCAGATGTTCTAATTGCCCAGGCCCGCATCTGCTGGGCGTGTGGACTCTTGCATGGATGAGCACGTTTGAAAAGGAGCGCTATGTCTATTGAAACTGCTACCGGCATGACGGACGAGGAGCTTGCCCGCATCGCAAGGGAATACGGCTCGCCGACGTTCGTGTTCGATATCGAGCATTTTCAGAACCGTTTCCGCAAGGTGCGCGAGATTGTCGGGCCGGATATCCAGCTCTGCTTCTGCATCAAGTCGAACGAGTTTCTCCCGGTTTCTGCCACGCAAGTTGCCGAGAAGCTTGAGGTCTGCAGCCCAGGCGAACTGGCGCTTTGCGAAGATGAGGGCGTCGACCCCAAGCAAATCGTCTACTCGGGTGTAAACAAGCAGCCGGAGGATATCAGGGAAGCTATCACCTATCAGGTGGGCGTTCTTACGGCGGAATCTCCGCTGCATGTGAAATTCATCGAGCAGGAAGCCGCCAAACAGGGTGTGACGGTCGATGTGCTGCTTCGCCTGAGCGCTGGCTCCCAGTTCGGCATGTGCAAAGCGGATTTGATTGACATCATCGACCGCCGTGCCGAATACCCGCATATCAACATCGTTGGTCTCCATTACTTCGTGGGAACCCAGCGCAAGAAGTTCAAGCATCAGATGAAGGAGCTGGTCAAGCTCCAAAACCTCATCGAGTCGCTGCGTGAGGAGCATGGCTTCGAGGTCCAGCGCCTGGAATATGGTCCTGGCCTTGCCGTGCCCTATTTCGAGGACGATGATTTTTCCGACGACCTCGCACCCATCAAGGAGCTTGCCCCCAAGTTGCAAGAAGTTGCCTCCCAGGTGGAGCTCACCGTCGAGATGGGACGGTTTTTCGCGGCATCGTGTGGTGTCTACCTCACCAAGGCCATGGATATGAAGTCTGATGAGGATACCAACTTCTGCATCCTCGATGGCGGAATCAACCATCTCACTTATGCTGGCCAGAACACGGGGTCGCATGTGCCCATCATCACTAACGTTTCCCATGTCGGTAGAGAGACTGCGCCTGATTCCACAAAGAACTGGTACCTGTGCGGCAGCCTTTGCAGTACCTTTGACGTGCTCGTGCGCTCGGTCGACCTCGAGGATTTCCGTCTAGGCGATGTGCTCGCTTTCCACAACGCGGGCGCGTATTCGGTAACTGAGGGAATTTATCTTTTCCTCTGCCGCACTATGCCCCGCATCGTATTGCGCTATGATAATCAAACTACGGAGCTCGCCCGAGATTTTATGGAGAGCTACCCACTGAGCGAACTGAAGCGCTAACATACAGCGTTTCGAAAAATTGACTGACCGGTACTGAAAAGAGGTTTTCCATGGACGACGAGATTACGCTTGAAGGAATCATCGACCTGCTCAAGGACGTCGAGGAGGATGTCGATTACGAGAATGTCACCACCTTGGTTGACGACCGCTACCTCGACTCCTTCGATATCCTTGCTGTTATTAACGCTATCGACGACGAGTACGACATCTCGATTCCCGCCAAGTACATCATTCCCGATAACTTCAACAGCGCGCAGGCAATCTACGAGCTTGTCGTGCGCCTTGCTGACGCCGACTAGCCTATAGGAGGCACATAGAGCAGGCAGCGCCGTCTTCGTTGAGCGAGGCGGCGCTGTTTTTGTGAGCGCGAGCCGCTATGCATATCCTCAAGAACATATTCAAGGCTATCTGTGTTTTGGCAGTCATTGCTGGTCTAAACTGCCTTCTCTGCTACGCCCTCATACCCTATGGGAGTGCGAGCGAGGTGGCTTGGAGCGATTTTCGGTCCGCAGACGAAGTTGACACTATTGCTCTGGGCAGTTCTCTCATGGCGCGTGGATACGATCCCACCGTGGTCGATTTGAGAACGGGAAACAACTCCTGCAACCTAAGCACCCCAGCTCAGCTTCCTGAAGAATCATTCATGGGTCTGCAAGAGGCCCTTGAAGAACGACCCATCAAGACAGTCTATTTCGGGTTTGAAATCAATATGGTTCTGGATGACAAGGCCCCGGATCCAGGGCGCGCCTTTATCATCAACAAGGATGCGGGCGACCCGGTTGCCTATGCGAAAGACATGCTCATCTGCTACGGGAATCCTCGCTGCCTAGCGAGCCAAGAATCTATCAACGGGCTCTTTCCCTGGATTGGCAACCATGTTCAGTCTCCAGAGGCGTGTATCGAAAATGTCCGGATGCGCCTCGATGGCACTTCAGTGCATGATGCAGTGGAAGAACAGGACCCGGACTGGCATTACCATGGCAAGGGCTCCGGAGGGTATGATGGTGCGCTCGATTTTGATAAGGGCTGGTCACGAACCTATGCAAACGGCCATAAGCCGGGAGAGGTGAACCCGGAGAAGCTGAAAGCCATTGCCGACATGGCGGCTTACTGCGAAGAGCGCGGCGTGGACTTTGTGGTGGTTGGAGTGCCGCTCCCCTTGATGGACATTCTGGAATACGGAGATGCGTATTTTCAGAAGACGGACGAAGTGCGCCAGGCTGTAGAGGCTGCGGGTGGTTCCTATTGCGATTTCAATCTCGCAAAACCACAATTGTTCGAAAACGAGCACTCGCTTTATTACGATTATCAGCACATGAACCGGCACGGGGGCAATCGTTTCAGCACGTCACTTGCCGAGTTCCTCAACATGCGCGCAGAGGGAGAGGACACCACTTCTCTGTTCTACACGCAAGACGAATGGCAGGAAGCGCAAAAAGACGTCGATTTCGTCAAGCTGGACGCGTCGGTTGCAAACCGGAGCGCCACGATTGTCGCACGCGCCTTCTGCGGACCCAGAGTCAGACCCGAATACCGCTTCTGGATTCAGAACCCCGACACAGGGGAGTGGGAGTTGGTGCAAGACTGGTCTTCCAACAATACCTGCACTTATGACCCTCCTGCAAAGCAGTTGGATGTTACCGTGCGCGTGGATGCTCGTCCGCAGGGCAGCAAGGTTGAGTACCAACACTACCGCATTGAGACAGTTTCAGTTGATTCCGGTGAGTAGGGGCAGGCAGACGAATCTCATCGTACTGCTCTCCTGACAGGCTACTTTGTCTGACGCTCCTGCCAGATGCGCTTGACCTCGCCCGCCACGGTGATGGAACCGGTGGCTATGACATCGGTACCGGAGAGCATGTCGAGCGCATCGGCGATGGTTGGGGCAACTTCTGGCTCGCGCCCTGTTGCCTTCTTCACGATTGCTGCCAGCTCTTCTGGCGAGCATGACCGGGGAGAGGCAGATGCCGTTGCCACGATGCGGTCGAAGAGTGGGCAGAAGGCCTCGACAACACCTTCCACATCCTTATCAGCGAGCACGCCGATGAGGAGTGCGGGAAGTGGGCGTTTGCCTTCTCCCTGGTCAGAAGTCTGGTTGCGTGTGGCAAACCGCCTCTCGATTTCTGCCGCCGTGACCTGGGCGGACTGCGGATTGTGGGCTGCGTCGATGAGCAGGAGCGGATTGGTCTGAAGCGTCTCGAACCTGCCGGGAATCTGCAGCCCGCGCAACGCCGCGTCGGCGTCTTCCTTGTTCACCCTGCGCCCCAATGCGAGGTCTGTCACGGTAAGTGCGGTCGCAGAGTTGAACCGCTGGTAGCTGGGAAAATGCTCGAGCGCCTCTGCGATATCGGCTGACCGGGAGAGGTCTACGTGTGAAACCGGTACGCCACACTCCTTCGCGCGGTCTTCGATAACCTGCTGAGGCCCGGGGTCTATACCTGTGGCAATGACAGCTCCCTTGCAGCAGGGTTTAATGATGGCAGCCTTTTCCGCCGCGATCTTCTCCAACGTGTCGCCCAGAATTGCCGTGTGCTCGAGTCCGATGCCCGTTATGACGGCAACCTCGGGGGAGGAAACGGTCGTCGCATCCCAACGTCCGCCCAGCCCGCATTCAAGAACCGCCCAATCCACGCCTTCCTTGGCAAATATCCAGAGCGCTGCTGCCGTGAGAATCTCGAATTCAGTAATGGTGAGCCCTGCCTTTTTTGCTCCATCGAGCGCAGCGCTGATGCCGGCGGCAAAGAGCTCGTCGCTCACAACAGCGCCATCGATTTCCATGCGCTCGGGGTAGCGGGTCAGGTCCGGAGAGGTATAGAGGCCGACGTGCAGGCCCTGCTGGTGGAGGAGGGCGGCTATCATGCGGGTTGTGGATGACTTGCCATTGGTTCCCGCCACCTGCACAACGCGGTATGAGTCCTGTGGGTTGCCGAGCTTTTCGCACACTGCGTGAATGGGGTCGAGCGAGGGGTTGATGCCGAACTTGAGTGCTGACTCCAGTGCCGAAACCGCCTGATTATATGTAAGAGCTGCCATGCTTCCCGTCATCCTTTCGCACGTTCGCCTAAGCTCCGCCATTGTCGCACAAATCCACCAGCCAGTTTCCCCTGCGATTTTTGGCTGATAAGTCGGCGCCCCATAAGTACATGTTTCGCCTAGGGGTGCAGCTTGCAGCTCGAAACCTCCGGCGTGCTCTCGCAAAAGCCACGGAGAATCACCAACCAGTTTCCCCTGCGATTATTTGCTGATACGCTTCGGGCGAAGAACCTCCGGCGCGCCCCGTAAAACAAGGTCGTCACCCGATGCGCCCTCCGGCGGATCCAGCTCCGAGGACTCGCGCTACGCGCTCAGACATCTCTCCGCTCCCGGCTTCCGCCTCCGGGCGCATCATCCTCCAATTGTTTTCGTGGCACACCGGAGATTATTCGCCCGTCGTTCGTCCAATATTGGTCTGCCAAAAGCCGCAGAGGAAAGTGGCTGATGGGAAATCTAAGTTACAGCATGTTAGATTTTGTATGAATATTGCATTAGGTAACGTCTCTATAACAACAGCAAATCTCTTTATGGCATGCATCTACAATTTCAACCAACAAAAATTGAGAAAGGGGCATGTTCCAATGCGCAAGTTCAAAACCGAAAGCAAAAAACTACTTCATCTTATGGTGCACTCCATCTACACCAACCGCGAAATCTTCCTCCGCGAGCTCATTTCCAATGCGTCAGACTCGCTGGACAAGCTCTATATGAAGTCTCTCGAGAACGATGACAAGAGCATCGTCCGCGGAGACCTCGAGATTCTGCTCAAAACGGATAAGGACGCCCGTACGATTACCATTTCCGATAACGGCATTGGCATGACTGCCGAGGAGCTCGAGAAGAATCTCGGCACCATCGCCCATTCTGGCTCTCTGGAGTTCAAGGAGGGGGAGGATGCCAAGAAGCTCGACGGCATCGATATCATCGGCCAGTTCGGCGTCGGCTTCTACTCGGCTTTCATGGTGGCAGACAAGGTAACCGTCATCTCCAAGGCATATGGTTCCGACCAGGCCAATATGTGGGAGAGCGATGGCGTCGAGGGCTACACCATCTCCGAGGCAGAGCGCGATGGCCGCGGCACCGATGTCATCCTTCACCTTCGCGATGACGAGGGCGAGGACGATTACACCTCTTTCCTGCAGGATTACACCATCCGCAGCCTTGTCCGTCGCTACAGCGATTACATCCACTATCCCATTCGCATGGACGCAGTCATCTCCAAACCCAAGCCCAAGCCTGAGGATGCCGGCGATGACTACAAGACGGAGTACGAAGACGTCGTCGAGCGTGAGACCCTCAACTCCATGATTCCCATCTGGACGAAGAAGCGCTCCGAGGTCACCGACGAGGAATACAACGAGTTCTACAAGTCCACCTTCCACGACAACGAGGACCCGCTGCGCATCATCACGCTCCACGCCGAGGGCACCATGGAATACGATGCCCTGCTCTTCATTCCCAAGAAGGCGCCATACGACCTCTACAACAAGGATTTCAAGAGCGGGCTTGCCCTCTACAGCTCCAACGTCATGATCATGGAGCACTGCGAAGACCTGCTCCCTGATTGCTTCCGCTTCGTGCGCGGCGTTGTCGACAGCGCAGATCTCAACCTCAACATCTCGCGCGAAATGCTCCAGCACGACCGCCAGCTCAAGGCTATCGAGCGCCGCATTGAGAAGAAGGTCAAGTCCGAGCTCGCCGATATCCGCGATAACGACCGCGACGCCTACGTCAAGTTCTTCGAGGAGTTTGGCCCGACCATCAAATATGGTATCTACAGCACCTTTGGTGCACAGGGCGACCTCTTGAACGACCTGCTCATCTTCGACTCTGCCAAGGAGAACAAGATGATCACCTTGGACGAATACAACCAGGCGGCAGGCGAGGACCAGAAGCACATCTACTATGCGAGCGGCGATTCCGTTGAGCGTCTGGCCAAGGCGCCGAGCACCCGTGCGGTTCTGGATGCTGGCTATGATGTTCTGCTCTGCTCCGATAACATCGATGAGTTCTGCCTCATGTCTGTGCGAGAGTATGGTGAGAAGGACCTGAAGAACGTCGCCGCTGGCGATCTGGACCTCGAGGACGAAACCGATAAGGAAGACGCGGAACGCCTCAATGAGGAGAACAAGGACTTCTTCACCGATATGCAGAATGTCCTACCCGAGGACATCACCAAAGTCGTTGCAGCTCCGTTCCTGAGCGATGACATCGCGAGCGCTATCGTGGCGGATGGCCCCATGAGCATTGGCATGGAAAAATACATGAACTCCCTGCCTGAATCCCAGCGCGGAGACCAGAAACCGCAGCACATCCTTCAGCTCAATACTACCCATGCAGCTTATAAGAAGCTCAAGGAGGCCTACGATGGTGACGACATCGCCAAGGCGGAGACCCTGATCAAGATTCTCTACGATCAGGCGCTCCTTGCAGAAGGTCTGCCTCTGGGAGACCCCACCGAGTTCAACCAGGCCGTGCTTTCGCTGATGGAGTAAGCCGCCGGTTAGAGACATCGCAAGCCAATCAAGCCGAGACGGGCAGGAAGCCATGAGCTTCCTGCCCGTTTTATGTGGTACAGCAGGATAGAGCAGGCGTTTCCCGAACAATGCTCTGCTGGAATTCTCGCCCTGCTCCTTTGGTGCTAAAATCCTCCACAATACACACACAGTTCCAAACAAGGGATGTCTTATGGGTGATTTGATCGCGCAGCTCATGACGCCGCAAGTCGTGAGCGCACTGTTCCTCTGTCTTGCCATTATCGTCCTCATCTATATTGTCGCTATCGTGTGGGTTGCGCGTGATGCCGCACGCAGGGACATGCCCGTCGTGCCCTGGACTATTGCGGCGGTCGTCCCCATCGTGGGCCTCGTTGCTTATTGCCTTCTGCGCAAGCCCCTCATGCGCGAGGAGCAAGACCTGCAGGATATGGAACTCGACCTGCTCACGCGCCAACTTGGCGAATATAGGGATTGCCCCCAGTGCGGCCGCCCCGTCAAGGCCGAATTCATCATCTGCCCTCATTGCCACAGGCAGCTCCGCAATGTCTGCACCCGCTGTGGCAGGGCGCTCGAACCGGATTGGACCATCTGCCCCTACTGCACCACTCCCGTTGGCAATGGCCCTGTGCGCCAAAGGCAGTAAATCGGGTTCTCTTGTCGCGCCCATAATCAAACTGAGATACCATTCGGTCTCGACGCCGCGGGCTCAGCCTGCGGCGTAGTTCATAGGCGACTCGGTCTGTATCCGAGCCGAATAACCGAGTCCCGCCCGGTTTGTTGCCGGGGAACGGGCAGAAAGGAAAGAACGATGGAACGAATCAAGGTCACACTCCCCGATGGCTCTGTCAAGGAGCTTGACGAGGGCGCAACGCTTGCAGACTGCGCCGCGGCCATTGGCGCTGGTCTCGCCAAGGCAGCTGTTGCGGGCAAGATTGACGGTGCGCTTGTCGATTTGAATGCTCCGCTCCACGATGGCGCCGCTGTCGAGATTGTCACCGACCGCAGCCCCGAGGCGCTTGGCATCCTCCGCCATTCCTGCGCACATATCATGGCAGAGGCTGTTCAGTTGCTCTGGCCTCATGTGCAGATCGCATTTGGCCCCTCAACGGATGATGGCTACTTCTACGATTTCGCGCTTGAGGGCAATATCTCCAGCGACTCCTTCGAGAAAATCGAAGCCAAGATGGCAGAAATCATCAAGGCCGATGCCCCCTTTGTGCGCGAAGTCGTCAGCCGCGATGAGGCCAAGGAAATCTTCAAGGATCAGCGCTTCAAACTTGAGCATATTGACGACCTGCCTGCTGACGAGCCCATCTCCATCTATCGCCACGGCGATTTCGTGGACCTATGCCGTGGGCCGCATATCCCCAGCGCGGGCAAAATTGGCGCTTTCAAGCTCATGAAGGTCGCCGGTGCCTACTGGAAGGGCGATGCCAGCAATGAGCAGCTCCAGCGTCTCTACGGCACCGCCTTTTTCAAGAAGAAGGACCTCAAGGATTACCTGCATCTGCTCGAAGAGGCTGAGAAGCGCGATCACCGCAAACTCGGCCGCGAGCTCGGTATCTTCATGGAGAGCGACATGGCCGGCGTGGGTCTGCCCATGTACCTCCCCAACGGTGCCCGCGTTATCCGCACCATGCAAGAGTGGCTCCGCAAAGAGCTCTACCGTCGCGGCTATCAGGAAGTTATCACCCCACACATCTACAAGGCAGACGTCTGGAAGACCTCTGGCCACTATGGCTACTATCACGACAACATGTACTTCTTCCAGATTAACGAGGGCACCGACGAGGCTCCGCGTCAGACCGAATATGGCGTAAAGCCCATGAATTGCCCCGGCCACGTGATGCTCTACTCCAACGATATTCATTCCTACCGCGAGATGCCCATCCGCTACTTCGAGTTCGGCACGGTCTACCGTCACGAGCTCTCCGGTGCGGTACACGGCCTCATGCGCGCCCGTGGCTTCACGCAGGACGATGCCCATGTCTTCTGCCGCGAAGACCAGGTCGTCGATGAGGTCTGCTCCATTCTCGACCTTGCCGACTATATTATGAAGACCTTCGGCTTCGAGTATGCAGCGGAGATTTCCACACGTCCTGAGAAGTCAATCGGCACCGATGAAATGTGGGAGAAGGCAGAGAGTTTCCTCCGCCAGGCAATCGAGCGCAAGGGCATTCCCTACGACATCAACGAGGGCGACGGCGCGTTCTACGGCCCCAAGATCGACATTAAGGTCAAGGACGCCATCGGGCGTTGGTGGCAGTGCTCCACGGTTCAGGTTGACTTCAACCTCCCCGAGCGTTTCGACATCACCTATCGCACGCCGGATAACTCCACGGCACGCCCCTGGATGCTCCATCGTGCGCTCTTCGGCTCCATCGAGCGCTTCCTGGGCATTCTCATCGAGCATACGGCTGGTGCCCTACCCGCATGGTTGGCTCCCGTCCAAGCCGTTATCGTGCCTATCGCAGATCGCCATGCGGATGCAGCCTACGACATCAAAAGGAAGCTCGAGGCAGTTGGCGGCCGTGTGGAAGTCTACGGTCAGAACGAGCCCATGCGTGTGAAGATTGCCAAGGCCCAGCACCAGCAGATTCCCTACATGCTGGTTATTGGCGATAAGGAAGTTGCAAACGGAGAGGTTTCCGTGCGCGAGCGTCATGAGGGCGATCTCGGTTCCATGAAGCTCGAGGACTTCACCAAGATCATCGCTGATGCGCAGGTCTGAGTCCTGAGGCTGCGTTTAAGCTTGTGAACGATGAAAATGCCGGCGGCAGGGTTTGCGTCCTGCGGCCGGCATCCTTGTTTAACGGCTCAATTAACGGGAGCTTCCCCCTCGTATGTTTTTCCAGGTGGGAGTGCCGCCTAGGCCAGGAGCTTCTCCAAAACGGGGCGGAGCTGGGCTGCCATTTTCTCATCACGCATGGCGAGCTGAATATTGGCGGAGAGCCAGGTTGCAATCGTGCCCGTGTCAAAGCCCTCGGTCGGGTCCACAACCAGGGCGTAGACGTCTTCTTCCGCGAGCAGAGCTACGAGAGCGTCGGTAAGCTGAACTTCTCCACCAGCGCCTGGCTTGGTATTCTCCAAGAGTTCCATGACCTTGGGGCTGAGCAGATAGCGGCCAAAGATCGCAAGGTTGCTTGGGGCGTCTTCAAGAGCAGGCTTTTCCACCATCTCGGTGATTTTCAGCACGCCAGAGCCCATGTCTGTACCGCCGACAATGCCAAAGCGGCTCACTTCATCGTAGGAAACCGGCATGACGGCGATGACGCTCGCGTTGCCATGGGCTTCGGAGACCTCGCGCATCCTGGTGCACATGGAGCCACCGGGAACAATGACATCGCCCAGCATGACGAGGAACGGGTCTTCGGCGGTTTCTTGCGCCGCGCAGTGCACGGCATGACCGAGACCCAGTGGAGCATCCTGGTAGACGAAGGTCACGGGTAGCTCGCCTGCCTGCTCTACGGCATCGGCATAGGAATTCTTGCCGCGTGCCCTGAGTTCTTCGACGAGGGAGGGAGAAGGCTCGAAATGACGGGGAATTGCTGTCTTCTCGCGGCTGTTCACGATGACGACTTCGTCCGCCCCGCAAGCAAGCGCCTCCTCGACGATGTACTGGATAACCGGGCGGTCGATGACGGGCAGCATCTCCTTGGGAATGGCTTTGGTTGCCGGCAGAAAACGCGAACCGAGTCCAGCAGCAGGTATGACAGCCTTCATAGCAGTTGAATCCTCTCCACACATGAATGCGCAGCTCCAAGCAGCGCATAAACGCTGCGATGCACAGGCGGTAATTCCGCCCGTAGCATGATAGCAGCCGATTGAACCCGGCGCGATGGCAGACCAAATCTCTGGGCTGAAGGGACTTGGAAACAGACTGCCAAAGCTCGCTAGAGCGAGAAATCGAGTTCGTCCGCATGGTCAAACTCCTCCTTGAACGAGAGGAGGTAGCTCACGGCATGTGCGCAATGCGCTCGAGAGACAACATCAATGACGTGTGTGATATTGCTCCGGCCGAGCAAGCCGGCGTTTATAAGAGCCTGGAACCCTTCGTTGTCGTCGTGGCGGGCGAGCTCGAGACAGTACCAGTCGAAATGGTCGAGGATGTCCTGCCGATACCGCTGTTCGAGATCTCCGGAAAGCCTTACCGGAGCGGAGAGCCTGAGCGCCATGAGGTCATAGCGCTCATACGCGTCTTGGATGGAGAACAGGGAGTGGTCCACACGCCGGATGAGCATCGTCTCTTCGAAGGAACCGCAAAGGAATCCATTGGAAAACGCTGAAAATCCGGTCTCGTTCGCAGCGGGATAAAGGGCAATGTCCTCGTCCTGCTCTTCTATGACAAGAAGTCTCGGTAGTCCGGCGAGGAAGAGGGCATTCTTGCCAATCTTGTGAAGTGTATGCGGGACGGTCAGCTTGTCGATTCCTCCAACGCTGAACATCGCGAAAGGCTCGACGCGGGTCGTGCGCGAAGGGAACCTGACCTCGTTCGCCTCACCCACATATGAGATGACCGTGCAGGTCTTATGCTGCGCTTCATTCCACATGGCGAATACGTTGCCCTCGATGAAGAACCTGGGGTTGTCTGGGTCTACGGAGATGTCAAGCCGCTGGTTGACGCAGGCGTGGGAATAATGGATGCGGAGCCAGCCATGAACGAGCTCCGGATAGTTGCTGGCGGGGCACCGCGAACTCACGAGGAGCGCGCATGTTCCCAAATTGGTCAAGCTCGCGGGAATATTGAAGGCGCTCACGTTTGTGTTGTAAAAGGCCTTGTCTCCAATGGTCCGCAGGGCGTGGGGGAGAGAAATGCTGGTGAGCGAAGTGTCGTTCATGAAGGCGTAGGTGCCAATGACCTTGAGACTTTCGGGAAGGGAAACCTCTTCGAGGTTGGAGAAGCCCTCGAGGGCACCAAAAGCGATTTTCTTTGTCCCGGGGCGGATTGTACAGGAACGGATAGAAGGGTCGATTCCCTGAATGAGCACGAACCCTTCTGCATCGTGGTGGTAGAGAAGGCCGTCTTCGCCCACTGAGATAGAGGGGTTGTCGTCTGCGATAGTTATGCCTGATTTGCTGTCAGATGCGGAGCCGGGGGCGAGAAGCCCCGAAT
>CADBRF010000072.1 GCA_902796975.1 uncultured Coriobacteriaceae bacterium | reverse complement strand
CCGCTTCCCAATGTGGATGGCGGTTTGATTGGTGGCGCCGCACTCAAGGCGGGCGACTTCACGCAAATTGTGAAAGCCGCCGTGGAACTTAATAAATAGAGGAGGTCATTTCTTTTATGAAACCGGTTCTGCTTGCCATAATGGATGGGTTCGGCATTGCCGAGCCAGGTCCAGGCAATGCGATTTCACTTGCGGATAAGCCGTTTCTAGATGACGTCTTCGCGCATCGACCCATGACCACGCTTGGCGCATCCGGGCGCGCTGTGGGCCTGCCCGATGGTCAAATGGGCAATTCCGAAGTCGGTCACCTGAACATCGGCGCTGGTCGCATCGTTCCTCAGGAGCTCACCCGCATCAATGACGCGTGTGCAGACGGGTCCATCGAGGAGAACGAGGTCCTTATCGAGGCCTTCGATAAGGCTATTGCAAACAATCGCGCCATCCATTTCATGGGCTTGCTCTCCGATGGCGGTGTTCACAGCAATATCGATCATCTTGAGGCGCTCGTGGAGATGGCTGCCAAGCGTGGCGCCCGCGATATCCGCATCCACGCCTTCATGGACGGCCGCGATGTGGACCCAAAGAGCGGTGTGACCTATGCCCAGCGCACTGTCGATTTCTGTGATCACATCTTCGAGGACTACCATGGAGCGAGCGCTGCCATTGCGACCATTTCGGGCAGGTACTACGCTATGGACCGCGATAACCGCTGGGACCGCGTGAGGCAGGCTTGGATGGCAATTGCCCTCGGCGCCGGCAAGGGGTTCAACCGCTACGAACCCGTGCGCTGCCTGCAAGCCTCCTACACCATGGGCAAGACCGATGAGTTTGTTATTCCCACGGTTCTTGACCATCGCGGTGTCAACGATGGCGACACCATGGTCTTCTTCAACTTCCGCCCCGATCGCGCCCGCCAGCTCACGAGAGCCTTTGTCGACCCGGATTTCGATGGATTTGAGCGCGAACATGTTCCGGAAGTCAACTTCGTCTGTCTCACGGAATACGATCCTGAAATTCCGGTGCCGGTTGCATTCCCCAAGGTCTTCCCCAAGAACGTACTTGCAGACTATCTCTCGTCGCTCGGCCTCAAGCAGTACCATATCGCCGAAACCGAGAAGTACGCCCATGTGACCTTCTTCTTCAATGGAGGCGTGGAAGAGCCCAAGGAGGGGGAGGAGCGTTGCCTCATCGCCAGCCCCAAGGTCGCCACCTACGACTTGCAGCCGGAAATGTCCGCTCCAGAGGTTACCGACGCGCTTGAGCAGGCGATTCTTGAGGGCAAGGCCGATTTCTATGTCGTCAACTATGCCAACTGCGATATGGTCGGCCATACGGGTGTCATCAATGCCGCTCGCGCTGCAGTAGAAGCCGTTGACTCAGGGCTTTCCCGCGTTGTTTCCGCAATTCTCTCAAAGGGCGGGGCAGCTCTTATCACGGCAGATCACGGCAATGCTGATAAAATGCTCGCAGATGACGGCGTGAGTCCTTTTACCGCGCATACCACTAACCGAGTTCCCTTCGTGCTCGTGTGTGATGATTCCAAGCTCGGCATCGCCCAGACGGACGAAGGCAAGCTTGCAGATATCGCTCCGACGGTCATTGACCTGATGGGTTTGAAGCAACCCGCAGAAATGACTGGAAATTCCCTGTTGACACACGAATGAATTCTGGTATTATTTCCGTCTTGTGATGCTCGTTAGAGCATTGTGGGTTTTCTGAGAAAGGATGTACAGATTGTCACCGTTGCTGATTGTGGTCTTGCTTCTCTGGGCTGTTTCTGCAGTTGGCTGCATCGTGTTCGTTCTGCTTCATTCTGGCAAAGGCACGGGCGTTGGTGAGGCTATCGCTGGCAGCATTTATGGCGGCGATATGGGCTCCAGTATTGTCGAGAAGAATCTCGACCGTATCACGGTTGTCCTCGCTATTGTTTTTGTGGTTACTTTGCTGATTCTCATGGTAATTTACCCACAGGGTGTGATATCATAGCACACCGGTGTCGTCGGAGTGGCGGAATGGCAGACGCGCTAGCTTGAGGTGCTAGTGCCCACATCTCGGGCGTGAGGGTTCGACTCCCTCCTCCGACACCAACAAGATTCGAACCGAAAGCGGTGGAACTTAAAAGTTCCGCCGCTTTCGTGCATTTTAGGGGCTAGTTAGCCAAGGCTGCCTGCTAGCTACGATGGCGGTGTGCCATGGTTTGGCAGGGCAAGTTTGCATGAGAGGGGATGTTCGCTGTGGATGATGGCCTTGTTCAGAAAAATGCCGCTGAAGGGCGGCGCCGCACCCGTGCTATTCAGCGGGCATTTTGGTTTGTATTCGTCCTGAATGTCAGTGTCGCCCTTGCGAAGATCATCGTGGGCTCTGTCTTTGGGGCAGCGTCAGTTCGTGCAGATGGCATCCATTCTATCTTCGACAGTGCTGGCAATATCGCGGGATTCATTGGCGTAGCGCTCGCTGCTCGGCCTGCTGACGTCGGGCATCCATATGGCCATATCAAGTATGAGACCTATGCGAGCTTCTTCATCGCCCTTCTACTGCT
>CADBRF010000071.1 GCA_902796975.1 uncultured Coriobacteriaceae bacterium | reverse complement strand
GGTGATCTTGCGGAGGCGCAGGTCGCCGGTGACGGTTGCCGTGACCATGCCGCCGCCAGCGGTGCCATCGACGTTGGTCACGGAGAGTTGGTCTTGAATGGCCTGCATCTTTTTCTGCATGAGCTTGGCCTGCTTCATCATTGCCTGCTGGTTCATGGTAAAAACTCCTTCTCGCGGATTTCTCGGATGTAGGGTATCAGTAATACCGCATCGGTTTGCTTTCAATTTTCGATGTCATAAAAACAACAGCGGATTCCGGCAGTTTGAGGCTGCCGGAAAACGCTCTGCTACTGGTCGGTCGGGTCGATTTCCTGCAGCTTCACGCCGCTGCCAAATGCGGAGAGAATATCGGCGATGTTCGCCGCGCTTTCATCATCGCCAGCGGGGCGGACTTTTGGTTGTGAAGTGGGAGCGCCAAAATCGGGGCTGGAGGATGCGGACGAAGCGAAGCTACCTCCCTGGGATGCCTGAGATGGCACAGAAGCGGAGGGGCCATCCCATTGCTGAGCTGGGGATTCATCGTAGTAGGATGCCGATGAAGCGAGCGCGTTGAAATAGCCATCGTCTTCGGGAGCTACAGAACCCTCGCTTGAACCGTAGGAATCAGAACTGCCTGAGCCATATGAATCGTAGCCGCCGCCATAGGAGCTGGTCTGCGTTTTGCCCTTGGCAAGCCGGTAGGAAATCTGAACGCGGTGGCCGAGGACATGCGCGAATGCGGTAGTGAGCAGCTTGTTCGCCGCGCCTTTGGAGGCGATGCCCATAGCGAATTTGGCTTCGGGCGGGAATTCGAGGCAGTAGCCCTCCCCGTCACGCTCGAACTCCACGCCGCTGAGGAGGGCAGCGGTGGCGACATCCTCACGCTTGACCTCGGTGAACACCGCAGCTTGCAGGCGTGGAAGAGAGATATTGTCTTGGACTGCTCCCGTATGGGAGGGAGTGGGTTGAGGCTCCGCCTGCTGTGATTGTTGCTGACGCGCAGCAGTAGGCTGGGATTGAGGTTGCTGCTCCTGAGCTGGTTGGGACTCTGCCCGCGATTGGCGAGTGGGTTCGGGTTGGGGCATACGGTCAGGCTGGGGTTCGGGTTGACGCACCGGTTGGAGCTCGGTCTGCTGGTGCTGAACAGGCTGCGGCTGATGCTGAGGCTCAGGCTGCGCCGAGCGGGCGGGTTCGGGCTGCAACTGCTGCACCGGTTGAGGCTGTGCCTCCTGCTGTGGTCTCTCCGAGCGAGCGGCCTGTGTGGGAGCAGCAGCAACGCCGTTGCGCTCCAGGTTTTCCACGCGTTCTGCCAGGCTCTCGAGCGTAAGGTCGCTCTCTGGACGCACGAGGCGTGTGAGGGCAATCTCGGTGACCAGTCGCTTATCCTGCGAGTAGCGGAGCTTGCCCATGAGCTCGCCGCACAGGTCGAGCGCACGGGAGAGCCTCTCGGGGCCGAAAAGCTGTGCCTGCTGCTGGTAACGGGGGAGCTCGGAGGGTGTGCAGGCCACGATGCCATTCGCGCCGTCGGTGAGGGCGGTCACGTAGAGGTCGCGGAAGTGCTGGGCAAGCTGGTGGGCAAGGCGCTCCAGATCCGCACCAGTGCCAATGTAGTTGTCGAGCCAGATAAAGCAGCCCGCCGCGTCGCGCGCGGCGATGGCATCGGTGAGCTCGAAGAGGGCATCGGAATTCGTCTGGCCGAAGAGGTTGTTTACCGCCTCGACAGAGATGAGGGCGCCATCGGCGAAAACCGCTGCCTGCTCGAGTGCCGTGGTGGCGTCGCGCATGCCACCGGATGACTTGGCGGCGATGACCTCCAGGGCCTCACGCTGATATTCGAACCCTTCTCCTGTGCAGATGCGTTCGAGATAGCTCACGATTTCGTCCAGCGAGAACCTGCGGAAATCAAAGCGCTGGCAACGCGACTGAATGGTCTCGGGGACCTTCTGCGGGTCGGTCGTGCAGAGCACGAAAACCACGTTCGCCGGGGGCTCTTCAAGCGTCTTCAACAGGGCGTTGAAGGCGGGGATGGAGAGCATATGAACCTCGTCGATGATATAAATCTTCGCACGTCCACGGGTGGGGGCGAAGTTCACGCGGCTGATGATTTCCTCGCGCACGTTGTCTACGCCGGTACGGCTTGCGGCGTCGAGCTCGTATACATCTGGATGGCTTCCGTTGGCGATGGCCTGGCATTGCTCGCAGGTGCCGTCGGGCTCGTGACCAGCGCCGTTCTCGCAGAGCAGCGCCTTGGCAAGCAGGCGGGCGGTCGTGGTTTTGCCCGTGCCACGCGGACCACAGAAGAGGTAGGCGTGCGCAATCGAGTTCTCGGAGATGGCGTTGACAAGGGTACGGATGACATGCTCCTGGCCAACGACATCGGCGAAGACGTTCGGGCGATACTTGCGATACAACGAAAGCGCCATAAAAATCAGTTCTCCTCAGAAGAAGCGTCAGTCTGAGTATTGTCTTTCAGCTCGTGCTTGCCGACGCGTTTTTTCTTGCTGTCCTCGATCTTGAGCTTGATAGCGCCAGCGGCTGCGGGAATGAGCGAGATGACCACGATGCCGATGATGACGAGCTCGAAATGCTCCTCGACAAAGGGGATGCCGCCAAAGAAGTAGCCGAGCAGGGTGAAGAGGCAGACCCAGGTAACACCGCCCAGCACGTTGAAGAGGGTAAAGCGCGCGAAGTGCATCTCTCCCATGCCGGCCAGGAAGGGGGCAAAAGTGCGGATGATGGGGAAGAATCGGGTGAGGAAGACCGCGAGCGACCCGTATTTGTCGAGCATGGCCTGAGTCTTCTCCATGCGCTCGGGGGTGAGCGCCTTGACCTTGCCGCTTTTCACGATGGCCTCGCCGACCTTGCGGCCAATCCAATAGTTAGACGTGTTGCCGAGCACGGCTGCCAGGCTCATGAGGATGATGAGAGCGAAGATGTTGAGACCGCCGCCATCAGCGGCAAAGATGCCCGCGCAGAAGAGGAGCGAATCGCCCGGAAGGAAGGGAGTGACCACAAGGCCAGTCTCCACGAAGATGATGATGAAGAGGGGCGTGTAGACCCAGACGGGGCCCAGCTGGATAATCCACTGCGCGACGAAGGTGCGGGGGTCCTGAAGCAGTTCGATAAAGAAGTGAACGAGTTCCAAATCAGACCTTCCTGTTTGGGCGGAGAACGGTAACGTTTTGGGCGCCCTGGTGCTGATGCTGAGAGTGCCCCATGTGGACTTGGGCGCTCACCAGAGGATCCTTATGGCTGCTTCCTCCCGGACCTGACCAGGTTCGGACCATGGTGCCGCTCAAGCCCGCACGGGGCACTCGACGTGGATATACTACTCGTCTGCAGAGCCTTCAGACGACTCGGAGCTGCTGGCATCTGCCGCATCGGCGCCCTCTATGCCCGCGGATGGCTCAGCGGAGGTGTCATCGGAGACCTTCTCGAACACCGTGGTGGTCGTTCCGCCGTCGCCGTTGTCTTCCTTGAGAGTCATCGTCTTTTTGTCGTTGCTGAACTCGTATTCCGCAACGCTATCGATGCCATCGATTTTGCGGGTGATTGTTTTCTTGCCAGAATCGACGGTGTACTCGTAGGTGGCGGTGTAGGTCTTGAATTCCTTGTCGGTGTAGACCACCGTGACATTGGTGCCCTGAACTTGCCAGACGCCCTCGAAATCCTTGGTGGAATTGCTCGAGCAGCCTGCAAGCGCGAACACCCCGAGACACATCGCGAACACGAGCGCGATGCTGAGTGCAATGCCCTTTTTCATAATGCGCTACCTCTCTGCGTTTACGAAGCGTGCAGTAGTGCGAACCGGTCGATTCCTAGTATAGAGGCCGATAGAGACCTAGTTATCGTCATCGTCGAAATCAAAAAAGTCTTCATCATCTGAAGATTTTTGGCGTTCGGGGAACTTCTTGCGCGTCTGCCGTTCGAGTATGAAGGCGACGATGAGGAAGAACAGGATGCCGACGCCGATTATCAGCAGCACGCCACCCGTATTGCCGAATTTGTCGAAGAACTGGCTGATCAATTCTCGGTCCTTTCTCTTGTTACTGAATGAATAGTACCGCAAACCAGTAGAGATGCGGCAAGCATCTGGCCGGG
>CADBRF010000070.1 GCA_902796975.1 uncultured Coriobacteriaceae bacterium | reverse complement strand
GCACGTCGCGCATGGACCTCAACTTTGAGCGTGTCCATGAGCTTCTCGAGACTTCGCGGCTCCACGATGCCCGAGGTGCCAATGATGGAGATGCCGCCTACGATGCCAATCTGCGGATTGAAGGTCTTCGCTCCAACCTTTTCACCCTCGGGAACCTCAATGAGCACATCGATGCCACCCTCATAGCCATGCTCGTCGCAGATTGAAGAGACTTCCTCGGCGATAGTCTGTCGGGGGTGGGAATTGATGGCCGCGTTCCCCACGGGCTGGTCAAGACCTTCCTGTGTGACGCGCCCGACGCCGAAGCCGCCGTCTATGTGGATGCCCAGCTCGTCGCTTCGGGAAACGCGAGCACAAATGACAATCTCGTGCGTCGCGTCGTAGTCATCCCCAGCATCCTTTTGCACGCTGCACGTGGCGTAGCTTCCATCAGGCGCGAGCTCGCTTGCAACGGGCTCGATCGTCACCTCGATGCCAGCGGCGGTCATCGTGGAGACCGTCACCGGAACGATTCCGGAAAAGAGCAGCTCAGTGGCCCCTTTCGCAGCAAGTGTAGCGGTCGTGCCCGTCGTGTAGCCACGACGGAGCTTTTCGGTGCCCGAGTAGATGTAGTGTTCGAATGCCATAGCGAAAATTGTACACGTTCACAATTGGCGGCGCGACCCCATAATATGGCAGCGCTTGAACTGTTCCGCGAACTACTGGCAAAACGATGGTGCTCCGGACTCACAACCATTTGAATGTATATCCCCAGTTCAATGCACAAAATTCAGAATTCATTCGGATATTCTGATAGGTTTTGGGGGTAGTTTTGGATAGATAGCCACTGCTATGGTGACCGCCTGGTGCAGAGCTCCGGGGTGGCGCCGACCGACCAACTTGTGGGAAGGGAGGTGAACCACCTTGTCCACTGTAGCAGCAGTATTGGAAGTCATCGCAGCGGCGATAAGCCTAGCGGCGGCGGTCCTCGACTTGCTGGGGCAGCTCGGTCGGCGCAGTAACCGGAGATAGCTTGCAAGCAAGCTATCTCCAAACACAAAACCGGTCGGCACCGCCCACTCCACAGGGTTCTGTGCCAGACCATTGGGTAGATTCTAGCACGTCCGCACGGGCACGCAACGATACTTGCCGCTGTAACCAGACATGCTAGAAGCTAAGCCTCAAACTATAATGACCGAAAAAACGAGCTCTGAATACGAGCTCGATCGCATGTTCGACGATGGAGTCGATATGACTCCCTACATTGAAGACGAGACTGCGAAATTTCCCGGTCTCGACGAGAACCTTAAGCGCGTGAATGTCAATTTTCCCGTGTGGATGGTAGATGAATTAGATTAAGAGGCCAAACATCTCGGAGTAAACCGCCAAGCGATTATCAAGATGCTCATAGACGAAGGTCTCGAACGTCGTAGAGAAAAGCGCTCGACGCTGTAAAGCATTCCCTCACCGCACTCGCTTGCCATAGACGAGGTCCGTAATCCACACTCGCTCGCTCCCCTTGTCGTGGATATAGAGCAGGTCAAATGGCCCGATGACAAACTTGCGCAGTTCGCACCAAATCTAGCCCGGAAAAACGATGCGCAGAGCCTGCGGCACAACGCGCACGCCATGACGTTTCCCATGCAGTGCTTCGCCATCTATCTGCGTGGGCGGCTCGCTCTCGAATTCGACTTCTAGGGATTTGACCTGCTCAAATGCCAGATGGCGGGAGAATCCGTGATGCCCCCTGCGCGCCATGCCGAAGACGAAGAGCGTCATGGGGATACGGGGCACGTCGACGCTTCTGCATACGTCGAGCAGCCCATCGCTCGGGCTCGCGTTCGGGGTGATGCGAAATCCCGCGCCATAGGTCGGCCCGTTCTGGATTGCGAAGACCACGGCACATCCTTCCGCTGCACTCTGCACGCCCAGCGCATCTTCTGCAGAAACCCGATAGCTCCATCCCCTCTTTGCCTGCGACATGATTTTCACGCCGGAGCTTGCAAAAAGCGCCGTGCCTTTCTGTGATGTTCCCTGCGCTCTCCTTGTTGTGGTATCGAGGGCAATTGCCGCATCGAGGCCAAAGGAAAGCGTCTGCATGAAATAGGTGGTCTCGTCCACGAGCCCTAGGTCAATAGCCTGTTCATGGCCACAGATTATCTGGCGAAGAGCCGTGGCTGGGTCGTTCCGACGCATGCCCAGCGTACGAGCAAAGTCGTTGCCTGTTCCCACGGGCACAACAACCAGGCGGGGTCTTCTGTTTTCCGGAATTTCCATGAGCCCATTGACCACCTCATGGATGATGCCATCGCCACCAACAGCTAGAACGGTGTCGCACTCAGCGGATGCGGCCATCGTCTGGGCATCGCCTTGAGCCTCTGTCAGGAGCACGCGATAGTCGTTGGAAATCTCGGGATGGCAATCGAACATATCTCGGACAACGGATATCGCCTCTTCCCCCGTGCCGCTTCGGGCAACGGGATTGGCAATCACCAGCAATGCACCCAAATTGTTCAAGCAAGCCCCCAGAGATGATACCTGGCATACTCGTTTGTAATCCGTTCATTATAGAGCTATGGCGAAAAGTGCAAAACCATCTCGAGCCTCTCCGCATGTCATCGCGTCTGTCTGGGTGGTACATTCTTACAGCATGCCCGGAATGCGGGATAATGCACATGACAACCAACGCATTACAGGAGATGCCCATGGCAGACAAGGCAAGAGAGCTCAGCAACACCTACCGTTCGCTCAAGAAGGCGCTCGCCACCTACGAGACCCTTGATAATGGCACGACATCCGATGCCGTATCTCAGGCTGTCGGCACAACGCTCTCTGACCAGTTCGCAAAGGACGCTCTCCAATTCGCCTGCAACCTTGCAGTTGCCGACGGCGATGCAACCGTAGATGAAGTCTCCCTCGTCAACCGCACGCTTGGCGTCCACCTGACCAGTTCAACCCTCTCAAAGCAGGCGGATGCAGAAGAACAGGCAGACCATTTCTTCTCCACCGTGCCCGCCTCCTTCCGTGTGGCAACTGCCTTCGACAACATCCTCTATGCCAAGGGCCGCATCGGCATGCCCGTCTCTGAACTCATGCTCAACTTCTTCGAGAAATTCGGCTTCGAACTGGCAGTCCTCGATATCTCCGGCAAGGAGGAGCAGATAGAGAGGCTCACGTCGCTTTCCGAGACGGTACGTGCCTATATCTCCCAGACGCTCACGCAGCTCCGCGGCAAAACGCCCACAAGGTCGCCTTTCTTCCAGGCAGTGCGTCATACACAGACAACAAACGCGGCGGGCAAGCCGGGGGCTAGAGAGGTGCAGGCGGACAACCAGTCATCTCAGGAAAGCGCAAACTCAAGCAAGCAGACAGATGATGGTTCCGAGCAGGAGGAAACGCTCGAATCCCTCATGGACGAGCTGAACGGCCTCGTCGGCCTCGATTCCGTCAAGAAGGACGTCCGCTCCCTCATCAACCTGCTTCGCGTGCGCAAGGCCCGTGAAGAACGCGGCATCAACCAGATGTCCATGTCCCTCCATCTTGTCTTTATAGGGAACCCGGGCACAGGCAAGACCACAGTTGCCCGGCTCGTGGCAAAGATCTATGCGAAGATTGGGATTCTCGAGAAGGGTCACCTCGTCGAAACCGATCGGGCAGGGCTCGTTGCCGGCTACATGGGCCAGACCGCACCGAAGGTGAAGGAGATGGTGCAGCGCGCGCTCGGCGGCGTCCTCTTCATCGACGAGGCGTACACGCTCACCTATCGCCGCGACGGCAGAGACTTTGGCTTCGAAGCAGTCGACACCCTTCTCAAGGAAATGGAAGACCACCGCGATGAACTCATCGTCATCGTCGCCGGCTATACCGAGCCCATGCAGGAGTTTTTGAACAGCAACCCCGGCTTGCGCTCGCGCTTCAACAAGTTCATAGACTTCCCTGATTACACGCCCGAAGAACTCAATGGCATTTTCGAAAGCTTTTGCAAGAAGGGCGGCCTCACGCTCACCAGCGCCGCTGCAAAAGAGGCTCGCAATCATTTCGAGGAAATCTACGAAAATCGAGGCGAAGATTTTGCCAATGGCCGTGAGGTACGCAATTTCTTCGAGCAAGTGCTCGTGAACCAGGCCAACCGCCTTGCGGAGGAGTCTGAATTAAGCGACGCCAAGCTCCAGAAGATAACCGTTGCCGACGTGCGCCTGAGCGAATAGAGCAGCTAATTCGATGGACTATGCCTCAAACCGCAACCGCCATCGGCACTCCGCCCATTAGCCTGGTGTTGGCTCGCATTCCTACCAAAATGCGCTGGCGGCAGCAGTGAAAAACCAGCAATAAAAACGAAGCGCTTATTCGCCTTCTAAGGCGTTTTCTGGCGAGCGCCTGGACAATTGCACCTCGGTTGAATACGTAGATAGGGTGCGGTTCCTGCTGTACGGGGAAACAGCACTCAAAAAATGCCCCGTTTTCATTATATAACTTGAAGAATATTACACGAATTCAGTGCTGAAACGGTTGCTATTCATTTTGCAGATAATGAAAACGGGGCATTTTTATGGGGACGGCAGCGGATACTCAAGTTACAAGCACATGGAAAGGGGCCGTTGACTTGCGTCAACGGCCCCTTTCCAAGCGCGTTTCCTATCTTCTGACTCGCTTGCGCATCCGGTTTGTTTACATACTAGGCAGTTTGCCGCTCGCACGCCTCGACAACATGCTTGATCAGCACGCTGGAAGTGACGGAGCCAACACCGCCTGGAACCGGAGTGATCGCATCAACGACATCAAGCGCCGCATCGTAATCCACGTCGCCTACGAGCTTGCCTTCCACGACGTTGATACCGACGTCGATGACGACCTGACCGGGTTTGAAGCATACCGCATCAACCATCTTGGGCCTGCCGACGCAGGCGACGACAATATCAGCTTCCCGGAGCAGAGCGGGAAGG
>CADBRF010000069.1 GCA_902796975.1 uncultured Coriobacteriaceae bacterium | reverse complement strand
GGGCCTCTTGCTCCGCTCGCATACCGTCAACGTCAACCGCATGTTCGCCCGCGAGCTGCGTGAAAGCGATATGTTCTACGGCGAGGAAACCCAGATTCCACAGCGCCGCTTCCGATTTGCAGTCCTTCTGCAGGCGCTCTCTCAGCAGGAAGAGACCCGCACGCACATCCACGCTTCGGCCGAGCGTTTCCTGAAGCTCTATCCCCGCCTCAAGCGAGCCGCCCTCATCCTCGGCATTGCCGTTCCTTCTCTGCTCACGCTCGTGTTTTCACTGAACGAGAGCGAGAAGGTCGTCGTGCTCACCATGTGGCTCATCTGGCTCGTGTTCATCATGATCTTCCTCATCGTTATCGAGCACATGCGCGATAGCCTCGAGCGTCAGAACGAGCTCTTTGACCTCTCCGAAGACGAAGTCAGCGACCTGCTCTCCGAGAGAGGCGGCGTTGCCAACGTGCCGAGCCTTCATGAGGCGCTTGCCAAGAGGAGGAACGGCGAATGAAAAACATGTGGAAACTCTTGGTGAACGATATAAAGCGCGTGAACAGCAACGTCGTCTCCGTCATCATCGTGCTGGGCCTCGTCTTCCTGCCTTCCATTTTCAGCTGGTACAACATCCTGGCTTGCTGGGATGTGTTCGACAACACGAGCGGGCTTGAAGTCGCTGTCGCCAACTCCGACGAGGGTTACAAGAGCGACCTTGTCCCCTTGCGTGTGAATATCGGCGAGCAGGTAATCTCAGCGCTCAGGGCAAACGACCAGCTCAACTGGAAGTTCACGGATGAGGAAGATGCCATCGATGGGGCGCGGTCGGGAGAGTACTACGCCGCCGTCGTCATCCCCGAGGACTTCAGCAAGGATATGATGACCTTCTATTCCAGCGATTCCGAGAACGCAACTATCTATTACTACGCGAACGAGAAGAAGAGCGCCATCGCCCCCAAGGTAACAGACCAGGGTGCAGACCGCGTTTCCTATGAGGTCAATCGCACCTTCTCCGAAACCCTTGCGAGTTCCGCCCTGAGCATTGCGGAAGCTCTCGCCAACTATGCGGAAGAGGGGGATGCTGGCGGGGAGATTGCAAAACTCGCCACCCACATGGAGGATATGGGCCCCCAGCTCAACCAGGCGGCAACCGTGCTCACCACCTATTCAGACCTGCTCGGTTCTGCTCAACAGCTGGCAAACAACTCCGCGTCTCTCGTCAGTGACGCAAAGGGCGCCGCGAGCGATGTGGGGCAAACGGCGCAGAGCGGAACGGCTGCTGTCTCGGACATCTCCACCGCTCTCGAGTCTTCATCGCAGGCGCTCTCGCAAGCGCTCGAGGAAAGCGAGAAGAGCTTCGATGGCGTTACAGATTCGATTGACGATGCCTTCGCCTCCACCGAAACGCTCTCAGCGGATACCTCCGCTACGCTCAGGAACCAGGCAGAAAACGCCAGGAATTCCGCCGAGCGCTACCGGGAGATAGCTGATGCGCTCGAAGGGTTGGAAGGCAAGGTCGACCAGCAATACGAGGCAGCGCTGGAATCTATGGTAAGCCAGCTACGGTCTTCCGCAACCACGCAAGAGAACCTTGCCACTTCGCTTGAACAGGCTGCAGATGACATCGATACCGGCACGGCGAATGCCGAGGCTGACCACCAGAAGATCAAGGAGCTCGCCCAGAGTTCTGCAGAAAGCGTTGACGATCTGGTCGCAGAATACAATGCCGATATTAAACCCATGCTCGAGGAGCTCGCTACTGAAACTTCTTCTCTCGTAAACTCCATCGAAAGCAATATGGCGAGCTTGGATTCCACCGATAACGCTCTCGAAGATACGGCGAACACGCTCTCGACCCAGGTGGATAAGACGCGTGGAGTTCTCAACGGAGCTGCATCCGAGCTTGCGACCACGGGCGATAAGATTTCCGATATGGGTACGGCAATCAAGGCGGCGCTTGCCACGGGAGACAGCGCAGTGCTCAGGCAGGTGCTCGAATCAGATCCCGACTCCCTCGCAGCCGCCCTTGCCAACCCTATTCAGCTCGAGCGCACGGCGGTGTTCCCGGCAGACAACTTCGGTTCGCAGATGGCACCTCTCTATGCGACGCTCGCCCTCTGGATCGGCTCTCTCCTGCTGTGCGTTGCCATCAAGGTCACCGTTTCGGATGACATGCTGAAAGAGCTCGACCATCCCAAACAGCGCCACATTTTCCTTGGCCGTTTCGGTATCCTTGCTCTGATATCGCTCATGCAGACGACGGTCATGGCCATAGGCAACATGTTCTTCCTGGGCGTTCAGGCAAACAACCCATGGCTCTACATGATCTGCTTCTGGACTGCCGGTCTCGTGTTCACCTTCATCATCTACACGCTGGTGGTTTCGTTTGCCAACCTGGGCAAAGCAATCGGCGTCGTTCTCCTCATCATCCAAGTTACAAGCGCGGGAGGAAGCTTCCCCTTGCAGCTTCTGCCTGAATTCTTCCAGGTGCTGAGCCCCTACGTTCCCGCCACTCATGTCATCAACGCCATGCGCGCCGCAATGATGGGCGTCTACATGAACGATTTCTGGATTGAGATCTTCCTGCTTCTGCTCTTTGTCGTGCCCATGCTCCTGCTCGGTCTCGTGTTGAGAAAACCGCTAATCAAGTTCTTGAATTGGTATCTCGAGCAAGTGGATGCATCCAAGCTCGTCTCGTAGAAGGAAAAAGACAAAAGAATCCTCGGCTCCGCTCAGTCCTGGAAACTGACGGAGTCGTAGTCATGTTTTCATATGTGGCAGAAGCCTTCGCAGAATCAGACCAGCTATCTACCCGCTAGGTTCTACTCCCCCAGTTCGTGGCAGAACATGCCGGGGAAGCCAATCTGTCTCAGCGCCTCGAACATCACGATATTCGCAGCATTGGAGAGATTGAGCGAGACAGCATCGGGGTCTGCTGGATCTGCATAGGGGCCGGGAGTCGTTGCAGGGGATAGCCCTTCCCGCTTGACCATGGGAATGCGGAGACAGCGCTCAGGATGCTCCTGCAAGATGGCGCGGTCGATACCTGTGGATTCCCTGCCAAACATGAGCCAGTCGCCATCCTCATAGGAGACCTCGTGGTAGCAATGTGCGCCATGCTTGGTGACGAGCCAGGGGTTGGCATCTGGCTGCTTCACGCAGAAATCTTCCCAGCTCTCATACACGTACAGGTCGATATCGTGCCAGTAGCCCATGCCGCTTCTCCGCACCATGCGGTCGTCCAGCGAGAACCCGAGCGGTCCTATGAGATGCAGGGCAGACCCGCTGAGCACGCACGAACGGCCGATGGTTCCCGTATTGGCAGGAATTTCCGGCTGATAGAGCACGATATTGAGGGACATAAATGATTCCTCTCTGCATGACAGTGGGGAGAGCTCATGCCCTCCCCACCTCATTTGAACAGTTCATTAAGCGCTGGTTTGCAGAACCAGCAGGCAAAACGGCAGCAGACGCCTATTTCTCCTTGTAGTAGAGACGGCAGTGACAATAGCCCTCGAAATCCGGGTCGGCAATCTGATCGCGGAACTCCTGGCACATGCAGTAGTTCTCTTCAATTTTCTGGATGCGGCAGGGGCAGTAGCCGCCTCTCTTCAGAACGCCTTCGCGAATCTTGGCAACCATTTCGGCATCTTCGTTCATCCTGATTTTCATCTCGGGCCTCCTTCGATAATCCCTCGCGCTCGGGGTGTTAGTCTTCCCTCGGACCGTAGATGCTCTTCATGGCATTCACGAGCTCGGGGCGCATTTTCCAGACGTAATCGCCCTTGCGGTTCTCCTCTGGGTTCTGCCCGACGAAGGCAATTGCCCACTGAGAGCCCTTGTATCCTTTCTGGCCAGTGCGCTTGCAGACCGCCTTCGCGTATTTCTTGACCGCGCTGTTGTAGAACTCAGGAGTCTTTCCATATTTATTGGAAAGCTCGACAAAGGTCGCATTATCGCCAAACCGGTAGAAACGTTCGAGTGCGAGCCGGTCTGAATCGTCGAGAATGTCTGGGTTAGTGAGGAAGGCTTTGTATTCCTCGGAGCTGATACGCGGATCGTAATCGTGCTGATCCGGCCACCAGGAATCCGCATGGGCAAGCTGGAAGGCGCGAGCGGCAAGCACGTAGAAAGGCTCTTCTGCCACAGCCTTTGCTTCCTCGATGAGACGGAGATACTGGATGCCCGTAAGCGAATAGGGCGGATTGATGCCATAGCGCCCATGCAGGTAATCCCTCGTTTTACCGCCCAAGGTGAGGAACTGCTTGGGACGGACCCAATAGAGGGCGCGGGTGAGGTTTGCCTTGTTGATGTTTTCCTGCTTATGTACCTTGTCAAACGCCAGGCCAAGCTCATGGCCAAGGCCGGAGTGAAGGTCGTCGGCGAAGCGCAGGGCCAGGTCGAAGAGAACCCAGCAGTCTTCGACTGCCTCTTCAGAGGTGTCAAAATACTGCCAGAGCTCGTGGTTTGCCGTGGGAACGCCCAGAAAATCCGTAGGCATTTGCATGTCGAGGTCGAACGCCTCGAAAATCTGGTAGATCATCATGCGACGGTCGCCGATAACCGCCCCGCGGTTAAAGCAGGTGAAGAAGGTGAAGGGATCGATATTCGTGCGAGTTTCATCACCGGAGAGCTTTTTGAAGAGGTCAAGTATCTCGTCTTTGCGGTCGCGTCGTTCGAGCAGCGCGTCGGCAATCGCCTCATACGGTTCAATCCATGTGTAGAACTCGCCCGCCATATTTCTCTCCCCTAGATATACGCGACACTACCCGGTAACCAGATTCCGCAAGCCGGGAAAATCGACAACCTGTGCACGTTTCAGTTTTCGCTATTTTATCCCTATGGGCGGACTTACCCGGCAATTTTGCCTGAATTGCCGGGCGGGAGAACCTTAAACGTTGCAAAATTATCCACCGACGTACGCAAGAAAGTTAACGAATAATGAAACGCAAGGCAGAAGCTGGGTGGATTAGTGCTTGAGACGCCCCGTTGCCCGCGCGACAGAAGCCTCCAGGACCAGGCTGGCGAAGAGCCTGCCAATATGGCGTTCCTTGGAAAAGAACTCGGGATGGAACTGCACGCCAATCATGAAGGTGCGGTCGATGACCTGGATGCCCTCGATGAGTCCATCTGTGGCATAGGCCACAGGCTTGACATCGGGGCCGCAGGTCTTCACACCTTGATGATGGAAGGAATTCGCCGCGCATTCGTCAGTCTTGAGGATATCGTAGAGCACGGAACCCTTCACGATGCGCACATAGTGGGAGGTTTCGTCGAAATCTTCCTTCTGCCAATGCTGGATGGGATCGCCCGTGAGCCTGTCCCTTCCCTCGAACTGGTCAGGGAGATCGACATAGAGGGTGCCATCGAAGTAGACGTTCATCATCTGCATGCCACGGCAGATACCCAGCACGGGAACATCGTTGGCATAGGCGAAATCCAGAATGCGGTACTCGACCTCATCGCGCAAGGGCGTAAGCTCGTTTGCCTTGCCATAAACTGGATCTTCAGGAGACACGCCATAGCGCTCTGGATCCACATCATGGCCGCCCGTCAGCACAAACCCGTCCATCATGGGGAAAAGCCGCTCGTAGACGCGCCCATCTTCCGTGAGCGGGAGAATCATGGGAACGCCGCCAGCGCGCACAATGGAGTTGATGTAGTGGTCGTTCACGCGGAGAAGATGCTCCTCCGGAATCTGCGTCGGCACGATGCCGATAATTGGCGGCATGAGCTGCTCGACTGTTCCCTTGGAAGACTGCTCGGTCTCTTGCTGTGTTGTCATGGCCTATCCCTACCTGATTATTCCCCTTATGGATAAATATAATAGCGCACGCACCCAGATAGGGAGAAACATTCGCACGAGAAGTTCGTGCGCTTCTGTTACAAGCCGATGCGGTTTCGTAACAAAGCGCGCCACGTCTGCCTCTTGTCACATGTCGGGCATTACAGGCAAGTCAGAAACGCATTCACAAGAAAACCCCAGTTGAAATTGGTTTATTGCAGACCAAGCGTTTCAAAAACCGCCGAAATACGCCCAGAATCCATCGCTCCCGTAAGTGTCTGTGCCGTATTTGAACCTTAACAAAGGAGAAATTTGCGCGAAACATTTCCTCACGATTATGGCACTCGTAAGCAAGGGCATCGAAATTGGAGGGAATTATGGAAGGTTTAACTCTTGCCACGTTGCTTGGCGCAGATAGCCTCTGGTACATACTCGGGGCTACCCTGGTCTTCTTCATGCAGTGCGGTTTCGCAATGGTCGAGACGGGCTTCACCCGCGC
>CADBRF010000068.1 GCA_902796975.1 uncultured Coriobacteriaceae bacterium | reverse complement strand
GCCACCTTTGGGAATGTGTGACAGAACAACGGTTCTCGGGTCCGCCTGCTCGCAAGCCGCGCGCCCACGGACCCAAAAAGAAAACCCCGCAGGCTGGGACTGTGCCCTCGAACTCGAGGAGAACAGCCCCTTGACCTGCGGGGTTCGCGCTTATGATAAACGCTTACAGGCAGTAGAGCACCTGCTTGGGCTTCTTGGCCAGTTCCTTGGCCAGATCCTCGACGTCGCCGTAGGTCAGCACGTGTGCCTGGCAGTGCTTGACGCAGCTCGGCTCGGCAGCGCCCTGGTTCAGGCGCTCCTCGCACTTGTCGCACAGGTCGGTGAAGATGGGCATGTTGATGTCAATCCACTTGTCATCGCCAATGGGGTAGATGCCCTCTTCGTGAATCTTCACGCCGCAGTGTCCCTCGGGGAAGCTCTTGTGAGTCAGCTCGACTTCGCACGCCATCTCGCAGGTGTGGCAGCCGGAGCACCACTCGTAATCAACCAAAATACCTTTTGCCATAGCGGTTACCTGCCTTTATTAGTCGCAACCCAGCGGGTTGGCCATCGTGTTGTGATCGCCCTCTTCGCATTTGTACACGCGGCAGAGCGTCGTCTTGTAGTTGGAGCCGAAGCCCGTACGGCCAGGATCGTAGGCCAGGAGCTGGTTGATGTTGTAGTCGTACATACCCGAATAGCCGCCCTCTTCGTAGGCTGCCTGCTCGGGCATCCACCAGCCGTGGTCAGTGGAGCAGTAGCGCGGATCCAGAGCCTCGGTGAGCTCGACACGGCGCTTTGCACGGCCGCGCATGTTCTCGACCCAGACCCAGTCGCCCTCGGAGATGCCGTACTTCTCTGCAGCCTTGGGGTTCATCTGCAGGATAGGGTCGGGGCGCAGGGCGCGCAGACGCGGGACCTGACGATGCTCGGAGTGGAAGAGCGACCAGTTGCGGGCGCCGGTCGTGAGGACCAGCGGATACTCCTTGTAGAGCTCCGGGTCGGCAACAGGGCCGGGCGAAGGCTCGTCGAAGGACGGGACGCACTCGATGCCAATCTGGTTGAAGTAGGTGGACCAAAGCTCGATACGGCCGGTTGCGGTCTCGAAACCAGGCTGGCCGTCGTGGCGGAGCAGGCCCTTCTTGTACTTGTAGTACTCGAAGTCGAGGTAGCAAGGAGCAGCCTCGCGGAGCTCTTCGAAGGACATTTCCATGCCCTCGAGGATGTGGGAGAACATCTCTTCCTCAGTGTTCCAGGGATAGAACTCGGGAGCGATGCGCTTGCCGATCTCGAGGTTAATGACCATGTCGGACTTGGCCTCGCCAACCTGGATGGCCTTGTTGATGGTCTCGCCGCGCTGGACGCCGTCGCCGATGCGGATGCCGTTGCGCTCTGCGAAGGTGCAGGCGGGCAGGAAGACGTCGGCAAGAGCCTGAACCGTCGGGGTCATGTAGAGGTCGACGGAGACGATGAACTCGAAGTTCATCATTGCGTGGTAGGTACGGCGGGTGTCAGGCGAGGAGTTGATGAGCGGGTTGGTGGTCTGCAGCCAGGCAGCCTTCAGCGGGTAGTCGTTGCCGTTCTCATCCTTGCCGGTCTCGAGGCACTCGATGGTAACGTCGGTCGAGGCGTTCTTGAAGCCGTAGCGATACAGCGGGTACTTGTGGATGCCGAGACGCTTCTCCTTCTGCTCGTCGGAGAGGTTCTCGCCGCCCCAGCCAGCGTAGTAGGGAAGGATGGACGGAGGAGCGATCATGCCGCCAGGGTTGTCAACGTTGCCAGTGATCTGGAAGATAGCGGAGAGAGCCTGGCAGGAGGGGACAGCTTCCTTGGACATGTCGGTTGCAACGCCCCACTGCATGATGGCGCCATCAGCGTTGGCGATCATGCGAGCAGCAGCGACGATCTTGTCGGCGTCAACCCAGCAGATCTCTGCGGTCTTCTCCGGGGTGTAGGGCTCGCAAGCTTCCTTCAGCTGATCGAAGCCGTAGCACCAGTAATCGACGTATTCCTTGTCGTAGATCTCCTCTTCAATCATGACATGGAGGATGCCGAGTGCCAGAGCGGCGTCAGTGCCGGGGCGGAGGGGCAGGAAGATGGCAGACTTGGTGCCAAGCCAGGTCATCTTCGGGTCGACGGAAATGACCTTGGTGCCGCGCTTCATGCAGTCGACGACCCAGTGGCCGTACAGACCGTCGGAGTTGGCGACGATGGGGTTGTTACCCCAGAGGACGATAACTTCAGGACGCTTCCAGCGCGGGTCATCGTAGCGCTTGGGGAACTGCTGGGAGTAGTCGCCTACCCAGAAGGAACCAGACGTGCACATGGAGCTGGCGATGCGGGGCACGAAGCAGGCGCAGCCAGACAGGGCGAAGACGACATTGGGGGAGCCGAAAGACCAGGCAAGGTGGGAGATCCACGGAGCGATGTCGCGGCCGGTGCCCTTGAAGAAGCACACGGACTGGGCGCCGAACTCTTCCTTATAGGCAAGGAACTTCTCGGCGATCATGTCGTAGGCCTCGTCCCAGGTGATCTGGGTCCAGGCGTCTTTGCCACGGTCCTTGGGGTCGCGCTTCATAGGATGAAGAACGCGGTTCTCGTTATATGCGGACTCCATGAGGTCCAGGCAGCGGACGCACAGACGACCCTTGTTGAAGGGGTTGTCGGGGTCGCCCTCGACCTTGACCAGCTTGCCGTCCTTATCGGTGTACAGCAGAACGCCGCATCCCAGGTGGCAGCCAGGGCCGGACCAAGCGCTTCCGCGCGTTACCGTATACTCGCCGTCCTGATAGCGCCAGGGCTTCTCATGCTCGACATACTCATACTTGTCGGGACGGCCGATCTTCTCGCCCGCCTTCCGCTCGTGGGAGACGTCTTTGATTTCCGCCATGCTCTCTCCTCTCGAAGATTCCTCAGCGACTCATGCGGGAGAACCCGCGAACCGAGCCGCCGTGGGAACTCTGTTGTTCCCTTCACTTCAGCATTCTACGGAGGGCGCAGGCGGGTTGGCATTTCCTTAATGGAATAGGCCAGTCAGGTTATGAGAGGGCTTAACGGGAGCGAGGCTCTCATAATGCTCAGTAGCGGACGAAGCGTGGGGGCTCGTTCGTTTTTGGAGGGAAAGCCGAGCGTTTGAACTCGGCGCAGCCCGGTTGAGGCGGACTGAAAACGAGGAGAATATGGACCAGGGGATAATCACCGCTGTATGCGGCATCATTCTGATCATTGCCCTCGCGGCAAGCTATCTTCATGCCAAATCCGGGCGCGCATCTCAAGAAGATGACACTCCTTCTGTTAACGACACCATGCGCGAGGTCAACGAGTACTTTGGGACCAAAGTCGATGCCAAGCCCAATTCGGTGGCTCAATCGCTCGACTTGGGACCGGTAACCATGCTCTCCAGCATGGGCGGGGAGAAGTCCAAGAACCCCCAAACCAAGAAATCCGCTGGTCATAGAAGTTCAAAGACAGCTAAGAGGAGAGGAGGGGCGCGTTAGCTGCACCGCAAAAGCTGGATCGTTTTTGAACTTGTTCTTATAGGAGAAAGGAAAGACATTGAGTGACAAAGCAGTAAAGGAGGCGTCGGCGAGCAAGGTTTCTGTGAAGAAGCTTATTGGCCTTGCGCTTGGCGTCATCTGCCTGATCGTGTTCGCGGTTATGCCCGCGACCCCCGATCTCTCCCACGAAGCTCTTATGTCCCTCGGCATCTTGCTGATGGCCATCTGCTTCTGGATGTGTGACACGCTCCCCGCAGGCGTTACTGGCCTGCTCGGCGCAATTTTGCTGGCGGTTATGGGCGTTGTTCCCAACTTCGCTGGCGCATGGAGCGGCTTCGTGTCGTTCACCCCGTGGTTCATCTTCGGCATCTTCATCATGACCGCAATCATGGTCAAGACGTCTCTTGGCACCCGTCTGGTTCAGGCGCTCGTCTCCAAGGCAGGCACCAAGCCGAAGTCCATCGTTCTGGCTTACATGCTGGCAACCGCTATCGTTTCCATGTTCATGACCGACACGGGCGCTGTTGCAGTTGGCATGGCTCTGGCCCTGCCCTTCCTGCGCGAGATCAACGCCAAGGAAACCCACCCCAACCTGGGCCGCTGCCTGGCTCTGGGCATTGCCTTCGCGGCTATCCTCGGTGGCTTCATCACTCCGTTCGGCCACTCTCTCAACGTTCTGTGCGCCGGTCTTCTGACCTCCACCTATGGCCTGACCATTGGCTTCTTCCAGTGGTTCATCCCCGGCCTTATCTGCGCTGTCATCCTCATCCCCTTCAGCTGGTTTGTGATCTGCAAGGTCTTCCCGCCTGAGGATCTCTCCGAGGAAGAGGCTGCCATCGTCGCCGGTACTGGCGAGAAGAAGCCGATGACCTCCAAGGACATCAAGGCTCTCATCTACATGGTCGTCCTCATCGCTGGCTTCATCGCTGGCAACTGGATTCCGGTTCTCTCCAACGTCAACGTCATCATGATCATGCTCGCCGTGGCCTTCTGCCCGGGCATCGAGATCGTCACCTGGAAGGACTTCCAGGACAACGTTGGCTGGGGTGTCGTCCTTATGGTCGGCGGCGTTATGTCCATGGCTGGCGCTTGCTCCTCCACGGGTGCTGCTGCCTACCTGGTCAACCTGCTCCTCGCAACGGGCGTTCTCAACCTCCCGATTGTCCTTGGCCTCATCATCATCATGGCCATCGCCTACATCATCCACTCCTTCGTGCCTGCAG
>CADBRF010000067.1 GCA_902796975.1 uncultured Coriobacteriaceae bacterium | reverse complement strand
GCTGTCTAGCGCCCTTTCTTCTCCCTCGACTTGCGCTTGGAAAGCTCTATTCGCATGCTGTCGATGACGTGTTTGGGGTCGCGGCGAATCTCCTGGAGCATCAGGTCGATTGCCTGCTGGGAGTACCCCCAACTGGGCTGTTCGCCGCCAAGGGACAGGTTGTATGAGTAGGCGTCGTTGCCCTTCATGTTGTAGAAGTCGACGAACACTCTGAAGTGGAAATCGTTGAACTCCTTCGGCTCCCCCTTCACCAAGAGCGTGATTCCCTCCTTGCTGAGCTTGCGCCGAATGAACTCGGTGCCCTTCTTCGTCCGATATGTGTACTTGTTGATGGGGTCGGTGAGCGAGTGGAGGATGGATACGGCAGCGTCCGCATCGTTCGCGATGCGCACGGGGATGCCTTCGCCCTTCTTTTTGGTTAAGCGTAGCTCGGTGGCGTAGCCTATGCCAGCGCCATCCGGGCGGCTCGCTACGATGGACGAGCCGAGCTCGAGCATCTTCTCCACAACTTCGCGCGGGTAGCGAGCTTTGATGACGTCGTATTCCACGTCGCCTCGGCGTACGGAGAGCGCAAGATAGTTTTCGGGGATGCGGTCGCTGATCTCGATGCCGTGTAGCTCGCGTAGCTTCTCCTCGTAGAACTTCACGCACTCCTGAAGGATGGGACCGTAGAACAGCTCGTACTCGTCGGTGACGAAGTGCGTGCTGGTGTTGCGGAATTCGTCCACGACCTCCATGTTGAGCCGCAGCGGGTCGTTCTCGTTGGTGAACACCCTCTTCAGACAGTCGGAGAGCGAGAGTGTTCGGTTGCTGTCGGGGTAGTAGACGGTCTCGTATCCCATCGTGCGGATGATGTATGCCTTCAGCATCAGCTCCCATGCGTTGCACAGGAAGAAGCAGCACCCCTCGGCGTGGTAGCGGATCGTGGGGCGGTTGTAGAGCTCTATTGCGAGCAGGAAAGCCTCTTGTGACTTGTCGAGCAGGCGCTCGCAGGTTGTGGCCTCGATCTCGTTCATGGTGCCCTTTCTGTGGCCGGGCTGACATTATCTCACTGCCGGTGTTGCCTTGCCATAGCGGCGGCGCAAATCGCGCTACAGCAGGCGAGGCGGTCCTAGTAGGTTCGAGTTTCTGTTGGGTGACGGCCGCGGCAAAACAAACTCGACTGAGACGGCTGGCTTGTTCGGCTCTCGCGGCTCTCACGAATGGGCCGCATTTTGGCATCTTAAGGCATGTCCTAACTCCACTCACAGATAGAAACCGTTCAACTGCTCCATGTCGTCGACCTCTTGACAGAATATAGGTATAGACCTATACTTGTACTCATAATGCTGCACTTGTGTCTATTGGAGGTGCCATGCCGTCAGAGGCTCAAAAGAGAGCGGACAGAAAGTACAAGCACGATAAGACGCGCCAACTCTGCTTGCGCTTCTATCCGGCGGAGGCTGAGATGTGGTCGTTCTTATCTGCGCAGGAGAACAAGCAGGGGTTCCTCAAAGGGCTCATCAGCTCCGCGATGGAGTCGGCCCCTAGGGGAAGCGAGACGACCTTCCGTTCGGCGGATATGCGCACGTCAGAACGTGGTGCTACACGTGGTGGGATATCAGCGGATGGTTCCGCTTACAATGGAAGATTGGATACGGTTGGAAGGACGGATTCATAATGATGCAGGTTGACAAGGCTTCGGTCATCCAGCCGGAAACCATATTGGACTTCATCGACGGTACCACCCAGCGCAAGGACACTCCCGAAGAGCGCGTACGCCAAGAGATCCTGAAGTCGCTTGTCCGCGAATATGGTTATAAGAAGGATCAGATTGAGGTCGAGTATTCCATCAAGTTTGGCAGCAACCGCAAGGCCGTGGATGTCGCCATCTGGAAGCCGGGGCAGGTGCACACCCAAGAGGGTATATACATCATCGTGGAGTGCAAAGACCCCAAGACCAAGAGCCGTGGCAAGAAAGACGGCGTTGACCAGATGCACTCCTATGCCTCGGCGTGCATGAACTCTACTTACGGCATGTGGACCAACGGCGACGAGCTGCTGACGTACCGCTATGTCGTAGACAAAACTGGGAAGCGAGTTCCTGATCCCGTCCCAGACCTTCCCCATGCGGGCGGCGAAGTGCCTGATGACGCGCCGAAGTTTGACCAGCTGCGCCCTGCCGCCAGCGACTCGCTTCTTTACTCGTTCCGGCGCTGCCACAACTACATCGCGGGTAATCAAGGCATCCAGAAGGCAGAGGCTTTCCTCGAGCTGCTCAAGATCATCTTCTGCAAGATTCAGGATGAGCGCGACTCGCCATCACCGACCTTCTATATCACGCCAACCGAGCGTCAAGGCGCCACTGGTAAGAAGAGATGCCGCAAGCGCATCGAAAAACTGTTCGAGAGCGTCAAGCAGTCCTACGAGACTATCTTCAAGGGCGACGAGCAGATTGGTCTGACCGATGACGTTCTGGCCTATATCGTCTCTCAACTCCAGATGTACTCGCTGCTTGAGAGCGACGTCGACGTGAAGGGCCATGCCTACGAGACCATCGTGGGCTCGAACCTCCGTGGAGACAAGGGCCAGTTCTTTACGCCACGCAACATGTGCCGGATGATGGTGCGCATGGTCGACCCCGGTGAAGATGACGTTATACTGGACCCGGCTATGGGAACCTGCGGTTTTTTGGTCACCGGCATGAATTACGTGCTCGAAAAGATTGGCGAGTCAGTCGAGGCTAGCGGCCGTAGCAAGGAAGGCAAGAAGCAGGCGCTCGACGGGCGCAAGAAGAACTTCCTCGCACGTCATATTGTCGGCATCGACTTCGACCCCATCCTAGTGCGTGCTTCCAAGATGAACATGGTCATGAACAACGACGGCACGGGACAGCTTTTCCACGCCAACTCGCTCGAACCGTTCTCGTTCTTCTCGCCCGAGCTTCAAAAGGCACTCCGTCTCGACGCACAGGACGTGAAAGAGAACAAGGCGCTGCAGGAGGGGCATGGCGTTACGGCGATCATGACCAACCCTCCCTTCGGCTCCAAAATACCCATCGAGGACCCTGCCATTCTTGAGACCTTCGACCTCGGCCACTCGTGGTCTTACGTCGAGGACGACTTCGAATGGGCGATGGACAGCAAGCTCGTATCGCGTCCGCCCGAGATCCTTTTCATCGAGCGGTGCATTCGCCTGTTGGAGCCCGGCGTCGGCGTGGCAGCCCTCGTCATCCCGAACGGCATCCTGGGCAATCCCGGCCTCGGCTACGTGCGCCAATGGATACTGCGTCATGCGAAGATTCTCGGCTCCATCGACATGCACCCCGATGCCTTCCAGCCTAACGTCGGCGTCCAGACGTCCGTGCTTGTGCTGCGTCGCTGGGACCGCGACGAGGAAGCCTATTGCAAGGATGGCACGTTCCAGGACTACAAGATATTCATGGCCATCTGCGACCACGTTGGCCACGACAAGCGCGGTCAGACCACCTACGTGCGCGACGACGAGGGCTATCCCATCGTGCGCGAGCAGACCACGGCAGTCACCGGCATCGTTGCCTCCGACGAGGAAAGCGAGCACGCCTCGAAGGAGCGCGTGGTCGACGACGAGACGATGGCGATTGCTGATGCCTTCCTTGAGTGGAGGCGAGACCAGTGACAAGCGGCCCTTTGGTGAAGAGCGTTCGCCTGTCCACCATCCTCGGAGGCGACACGCGGCTTGAGGCATCGACCTACCTGCGCGACGGGTACGGATTTGTGCGCCTTGCCAACCAGTGCAAGAACCACGTGAGGCTGGGCGACCTCGCCGACATTTGGCAGCCGAGCAGGCTGACAGGATATACCATGCCTGATGGCAAGGGACTGCCTTTCTTTACGGCGGGGCAAGTTTTCGAGGACTTTCCAAGGGTGCGCAAATGGTTAGCCGCGCCGTTCGTCCCGCAGGCGGACACCCGATACGTCAAGCAAGACTGGCTGCTACTCTCGTGCTCTGGCGTTGTTGGCAACATTACCGCAGTGTACCCACATCACCTGGACAAGATCATCACACACGATCTGCTGCGCATTGTCCCCAAGGACGCAAACGAATACGGCTGGCTTTACGCCTACATGAAGACCAATTTCTTTAAGCAGATTGCGCAGGCCGCACAGTATGGCCACATGATCAAACACATTGAGGTATCGCATGCAAGCGAATTCCCGATTATCATGCCCGAAAATGACGTTCGCAAGACCATAGGCGAAACCGCTAGGCGGGCGGTACTGCTGAGGTCGAAATCTTGGAAGATGCGCGATGAGGCATTCTCGACACTCGAGAAACACGTAGGCGCATGCCGTGACAGCGCGACGCAATCGCAGGCTGCCAATCAGGGCGAGGTTAGCCTTGCTGCCATATTGCAGAACAGATTAAGGCTTGACGCGGATAGCTTTGTCGGTGCCATCAAAGACGTCGACGAGCTAATTAACGCCTGTGATTGGGACTACCTTGGCAATTTGACCAGCGATGTAGTAGAACCTACGCGTTTCAAACGGTTCTATGGAGAGTCGGATGTACCTTTCGTTGGCATTTCTGAGTTGTTCGATGTCAACGCCCAGCCTACCAAACACGTCTATCCCAAGCTCATCAAGGGCTATCAACAGTTCATGCTTGAACCGGGCACACTTGTGATGGCACGCTCGGGACAGAAATACGGAATACTCGGGCGTGTTCTTAAGATCAACGAGAATCATCGGGGCATGATGGGCAGCGATCACTTGACGAGAATCTACCCCGATGAAGCGAAACTGCGCTCAGGATATCTTCTTGCGTTCCTGAACGACCCGCTTATCGGAAGGCCGTCCGTCATTCGGCATGCGTTTGGCACTTCAATCCCAGAGCTTGCGCCTACCGATATCAAGCGAATCAGAATTCCCCGGCTCGGAGATGCCAACGAGAAATCTATTGCCGACCTGATGGACGAGTCAGTGAGGATGTCAGCAGAGGCAGATAGACTTGAAAATGAAGCGACACGGTTGGCGCAAGAACAAATCGACCTGGCTATAGCTCAGCTCTCAGATGACAAGTGAATCGCGTACGCGCGTTAGCAGTACAAATAGTTAAGGAGACGACTGGTGGCAGGCTCAACCTACACACCGATACCGCTAGCAATCGGCAACATTCTGAAGGACGTACTCACGGGCAAGATCGGTTTGCCTGACCTACAGCGACCGTTCGTGTGGAAGAACGACAAGGTGCGCGACCTGCTCGACTCCATGCTCAAGGGCTACCCTATCGGCTACATCATGCTGTGGGAAGCTCCCGGCGACACCGATGACAAGACAGCCTTCATCGGTACTGGAGAGAAAGCGTACAAAGCGCCTAAGGAGCTCGTCATCGACGGCCAGCAACGCCTGACTGCACTCCTTAGCGTGTTCTACGGCGAGAAGGTGAAGGACAAGAGCTACCGCGAGCGCGTCATCCGCATTGCCTACGACCCGATTGGACGGGTGTTCAAGAACGCCGATGCCGCCACCGACCGCGACCCGCGATACGTCTCATCTGTCACCGAGGTGTTCCAGGCCGACCGCGACAAGACCTACTACGACTACCTGGACGCATTCTACGAGAAGATCAACGAGTCGAACGCGAAGAAGGGCGAGGAACCCATAAGCAACGAGGAGAAATACGCTATCCGCCGCGGCTTCGACGACCTGCTGGCGCTCGAGAACTACATCACGCCGACGCTCTCCATCACAAGCCAGGCTGACGAGGAGATGGTTGCCGACATCTTCGTGCGCGTAAACTCGAAGGGCCAGGCACTCGGCCAGGACGACTTCATCATGACTTTGCTATCCGTGTATGAACCGGAGATGCGCGAGCGTATCGAGGCTTTCTGCGCTGACAGCCACGTGGCCGCTCAGGGCACATCGTACAACCCGCTAATCACGGTATCGCCTACGCACATCATCCGC
>CADBRF010000066.1 GCA_902796975.1 uncultured Coriobacteriaceae bacterium | reverse complement strand
TGGGAGAGCGCGGCAAGCTACGACAACTTCCCCAAGTACATCGTCTGCAACGGCGACGAAGGTGACCCGGGCGCGTTCATGGATGGCTCCACCATGGAAGGCGACCCCCATGCGGTCATCGAGGGCATGATCATCGGCGCGCTCGCCATTGGCGCCGAGACCGGCATCTTCTACATCCGCGATGAATACGCGCTCGCCCGCGACCACATTCACCATGCTATCGACGACGCCTATGCGCAAGGTATCCTGGGCGAGCACATCATGGGGACGGACCACAAGCTTGACCTCTCCATCGTGCGAGGCGGCGGCGCCTTCGTCTGTGGCGAGTCCACGGCTCTCATGGCGTCCATCGAAGGCCGCGTGGGCGAGCCGCGCCCCAAGTACATCCGCAGCGTTCAGAGCGGTCTCTTCGAGAAGCCCACGGTTCTCAACAACGTGGAAACGCTCGCCTCCATCCCGGTGATCCTGCGGGAGGGCGGAGCGAAATACGCCGAGCTCGGCACGGAGAAATCCAAGGGCACCAAGGTCTTCGCCATGGTTGGCAAGGTCAAGAACACGGGCCTTGTCGAAGTGCCGATGGGCACTACCCTGCGCACCCTCATCTACGATATCGGCGGCGGCATCCAGGGCGATCGCCCCTTTAAGGCCATCCAGACAGGCGGTCCATCGGGCGGCTGCATTCCCGAGGGCCTGCTCGACCTTCCCGTCGATTTCGATACGCTCAAGAAGTACGGAGCCATGATGGGCTCCGGCGGCATGATCGTCATGGACGACCGCTCCTGCATGGTCGAAGTCACCCGCTACTACGTGGAATTCCTCTGCGAGGAATCCTGCGGCAAGTGCACACCCTGCCGCGAGGGCTTGCGCCAGATGCTCGCCATTCTCACCGACATCTGCGAGGGCCGTGGTCAGGAGGGCGATATCGAGCTGCTCCAGCGCATCGGCCACACCATGCAGAACGCTTCGCTGTGCGCGCTGGGAAAGACCGCTCCCAACCCCGTTATGACAACAATCAAGTTCTTCCGCGATGAATACGAGGCGCATATCAAGGAGCACCGGTGCCCTGCTGGCATCTGCCCCAAGCTCACCACGTTCGTCATCGACCCGGACACATGCACGGGCTGCGGTGCCTGCCAGCGCGCCTGCCCAGCTGAGGCGATCTCAGGAGAGAAGAAGCAGCCGCACATCATCGACCCGGGCAAGTGCATCGCGTGCGGCAGCTGCCGTGACGCCTGCCACTTTGAAGCCGTGAAAACCAAAGGGAGGCAGGCATGAGCGAGACGCTGACCATCACCATCGATGGCAAGGAATGCACGTGCGAGAAGGGCGAATACCTCTACGACGTGGCCAAACGCAATGGCATCTTCATACCTGTCCTGTGCAGGAGCGACGCTTTTGCAGACCATCGTGCCTGCTGTCGCGTCTGCATCGTGGAAGTGACCACCCGTGGCCGCACCAAGATCGTCACCTCCTGCATCTATCCCGTGAACGAGCCATGCGAGGTCCAGACTCAGAGCGACGAGATCAAGGAGGAGCGCGCCGTCATCTTCGCGCTGCTCCACGCCCGAGCTCCGGAATCCCAACGCATCACCGAAATGAACAAGTGGCTGGGCGGTACGGGCTTTGACCGCCTCGTCACGCTTGACAACGAGAAATGCGTGCTCTGCGGCCTGTGCGTGCAGGCGTGCGCAAGCCTCGGAACCGGTGCCATCAGCACGATCAACCGCGGCACCGAGAAAATGATCGACACTCCCTACGGCAAGCCATCTGAATACTGTGTAGGTTGTCTGAGCTGCGCGAACGTATGCCCGACGGGCGCCATCTCCTTCAGCGAGAACGAAGACACGCGCACCATCTGGAACCGGACTTTCGAGCTGCAGCGCTGCGAGAAGTGCGGCAAGGTCATGGGCACGCGCGAATCCGTTGCCCACTCCGTCAAGGGCACGCTCACTGAGCTCCCCACCGTCTGCGACGAGTGCAAGAAGAGGGAGACCGCCGACGCCCTCATGAAGGCGTATCGCAACGCCTAGTCGTCAGCCTACCGGAGCGCACTGGCTTGTCCGAGCTGGCAAGCCCGCGCGCTCCTTTCCACAACCGCTTTTTCTGAAGCAAAGGAGCCATCATGGCCGTCCTGCCCCGCTACAACCGCAACGTTTCCGCCCTCTCCGAGGAAGAGTGCAACCTGCTCTCCAGCAAACGAGTGGTCGTCGTGGGGTGCGGCGGCTTGGGAGGAATCGTCATCGAAGACCTCGCCCGCATCGGCGTCGGCCATATCCGCGTCATCGACGGAGATGTCTTCGAGGAGTCGAACCTCAATCGCCAGATCATCATGACGGAAGCCGATTTGGGCAGGAAAAAGGCCGAATGCGCTGCAGACCGGGTCCGCTCCATCAATAGCCTTGTTGAGGTCGAGCCTGTTGTCGCCTACCTCGACAGGAAGAATTCCGGTTCGCATATCCGCGGCTTCGACTGCGTCGTGGACTGCCTCGACAACCTGGAAGGGCGTTTCTGGCTCGCGCATGCCGCCAACAACCTGGGCATCCCCATTGTCTACGGGGCGATTGCCGGATGGTTCGGCCAGGTCTGCACCATCTTCCCCGGGGACGAATCCTTTCCTGAAATCTACGGAACTCTCGACAATGGAACCGAAAGCCAGCACAAGCAGCTCGGCAACCTACCCTTCACCGCCCACTCGATTGCCGCCATACAGGCTGCCGAATGCGTGAAAGTCCTCCTGGGCAGGGGCGATTGCATCCGCAACCGCCTTCTCATGGTCGATCTCTTTGGCGGCACCGCAGAAGAGCTGCCCATCGGCCCGGAGAAGTAGTCTAGCTGAGCATACGAGCCACTTTCCCCTGCGGTTGTTAACTGAGTTGCGCAAAACATGGCAGTTGCCTCGTAGACGATTGTCATGTGAGCAAACTGCAGCTACATAACACGACAAACGTCTACGAGGCAACTGTCATGCGCACACCGGCAACGGGTGGCTAGTTGCAATTTATTCTCCTTGCCCTTTTATGAGTGAATACAGTTTGCTCAAGCAGTAGTAGACTTGCCCTCTGTATGCGGATAGTGCCGCATCATGACGAGGAGGACAGGCTACAGCCATGTTGGATTTTTCTTCAGACTATCTCGAAGGCGCACATCCGAGCATCATCGAGCGCCTTGCGGCAACGAATCTCGAGAAGACCGCTGGCTACGGGCTTGATGAATACAGCGAAGACGCACGAGCAAAGATTCGAGAAGCCTGCGCTGCCCCCAACGCCGAAGTTCAGTTTCTCATCGGCGGCACCCAGACGAATGCCACAGTCATCGACACTCTTCTCCCCTCCTACCAGGGCGTGATTGCGGCAAACAACGGACACATCAGCGTTCACGAAGCGGGAGCCATCGAGCTGGGTGGCCACAAGGTCCTGCAGCTTCCGCACCATTTGGGCAAAATTGACCCTGATGAACTGCGCGAATACTGCGAAAACTTCTTCCACGACGGCAACCGCAACCACATGGTCATGCCCGGCATGGTCTACCTCTCGCAGCCCACGGAATATGGGACGCTCTACTCGTTGACAGAGCTCGAACAGATCAAGGCCGTCTGCCAGAAATACAATCTGCTGCTCTACGCAGATGGCGCGCGCCTTGCCTACGCCCTTGCGAGCAACGAAAACGACGTAACCCTGCCAGATCTTGCCCGCCTTTGCGATGCCTTCTACATCGGCGGCACTAAGTGCGGCGCGCTCTTCGGCGAAGCGGTGGTCATTCCCGACCCCACCCTGATTCCCCATTTCTTCACCATCATAAAACAGCACGGGGCCCTGCTCGCCAAAGGCCGTCTGTTGGGCATCCAGTTCGACACGCTTTTCACGGATGGCCTCTACCGGCATATCGGCGAGAGCGCGGTGGCTGGGGCAGATCGTATGCGCGCGGCGTTTCGCGCCAGCGGCTATGAACTTGCCTTCGACTCCCCCACGAACCAGGTACTCGTAAACCTCACAAACGAGGAATACGACCGGCTCTCGGAGCATGTAATCGCAAGTTTCTGGGAACGCCCCGATGCCGAGCATGTCATTGTGCGCTTAGCCTGCAGCTGGGCAACCACAGAAGCAGATATCACCGCTCTAGAAGAACTGCTCGCCTCTATGCCTGCATCAGAAAAACGGTAGTCTGCCACAGCGACCCGCCATTTTCTCCTGCGACTTTTGGCTGGTCTCTTTTCCTCCATGACAGTTGTCTACGAGGCAATTGTCATGCTAGCTATTCCCATTTCTCCCAAACCTCGGGAGCGTAACCGACAGTCGCTTGTTTGCCGTTGCGCACTACAGGCTGGAGAAGAATCTGCTGATTCTCAAGAAGCTTGTCGAACTTCTGGCTATCAGAGAGGTACTGCATGAGCAGGGCCGTGTCCTGGTCTTTTGCCTTGGGATCGACGAGTTTTTCCACGCCACCAACAGCGCGCGCGACCGACTGGAGCTCGCCCTTGCTCATCTCCTTCTCTTTGAGGTTGATGAACTGGAATTTGATGCGACGTTCCTTGAACCAGCGCTGCGCCTTTTTGGTGTCGAAGCCCTTGTTCGTTCCGAAAATCTGAATATTCATGTTCGCGCTCCTTCGCTGCAAACAAGCAGCCATCAGGCTAATTCTATATTGAATTGCTCGTACCTGCCGCGTCAAACGCGCGCTTACCAAATTCAGGCATGGTTCTTGTTCCACTACCCGCACAAAGGCTCCGTCTCCTGCCCGCCCTGGCCGCGCGCAGAGAAGAAGACACCGAGGATGACCACGGCTCCACCCAGAATCTGTAGCATGCTGAGCTGCTCGCCCAGAATGAGCGCGCTCCAGACGATGCCGAACACGGGCTCCAGATTGAGGAGCACAACTGCGGTGGAGGCGGAAACTTTCTGGAGCCCCCAGTTATAGAGGAAGTAGGCCACCACCGAGCATCCAAGCGTAAGATAGGCGAGCGAGGCTATGACCGGTGGCGTCGGAAGGGCAGTCTGGGCGATATCGACGGGCGCGAGCGGAATAAAGAAGAGAGCGCCGAAGCAGCACTGGAAGACAGTGATCTCGAAGGTGCTCACCTTTCCCGTGATCTTCGTCATCTGAAAGCTGTAGAAGGCCCAGACGACGCCTGCGCAGAGCAGCATGAGCATACCGAGCGCGTCATTTTCGCCCGCACCGCCCGTGCCCTGGGAGACCACGATCAGGGCAACGCCCACAAAGGCAGTTCCGATTCCCACGCACGCGAGTTGGGTGAGCTTCTTGCGGTAGATCAGCAACTCGAGCAAGGTAGTCAGCGCGGGAAACGCAGCGACCAGAAGCGAGCAGTTGGAAGCGGTCGTGTACTTGCAGCCTAGGTTCTCGAAGACGAAATAGAGCGTGATGCCGAGAAGCGCCGAGCTGGCGACCTGCTTGATGAGAGGTTTCGCAGGGAGCTTCCCGCTACCGGCAAGCCGCCAGATCGTCAGAAGAAGGGAGGAGGATATCACGAAGCGCACGAGGCTGATGGTGAAGGGGCCGAAACCCGCATAGGCGATCTTGGTGGCGACGTATGAAGCGCTCCAGAGCAGGATGGCGCCAGAGATGGCGAGCAGCGATGTAATGTTGTTCACATGCCCCATAGCCAAGCTCCCTGTTACACGCTTTGCTCGCGAAGGCCACGCTGTAGATTTCTGGCCGCCCAGAGTGAATAAAGCCACGCCGATACAGCTTAACAGGTCGAATACGGCCCCTTCAAGCTTTGCCCCGTTGACAGGTTGCGTAACGTGCGTTATTAGTCAATTGTTTTGACCATTCGAGTATTTGACTATTATGAACAAGACACTCGAC
>CADBRF010000065.1 GCA_902796975.1 uncultured Coriobacteriaceae bacterium | reverse complement strand
TGACCTCGTCCTTGAAGAAGTGGTCGAGCGGCTCGATAAGATCGAAATGCACACCCTCCGGGAAGGGAATCAGGTTGTGGTGGCTCTTGATGGTAGAAGCCTTACCGCCCGTCTTGCGAGCACCAGATTCGATGATGTCCGGATAGATAGTGCCCTGGGCGAGAAACTCAACGCCGTCGAGCTCCTGAGCAACAGCGAAGAACTCCTTCCAGAACTGCGTGCCAATGAGCTGGCGTTTTTTCTCAGGTTCGGTCACGCCATCGAGCAGCTTGAAATAGCGGTCTTCGGCATGCACATGCACAAAGTCCACATCGAACTGGTTGGTGAAGACCTCTTCCACCTGCTCGGGCTCGTCCTTTCGGAGCAGCCCATGGTTGACGAAGACGCAGGTCAACTGTTTGCCAATTGCCTTAGCGCACAGAGCTGCAACAACGCTGGAATCTACGCCGCCGGAAAGGCCGAGAATGACTCGCTTATCCCCCACCTGCTCGCGGATTTCGGCAACCTTCTGATCGATGATGTTGTCCATCTTCCAGGTTGCTTCAAGACCGCAGATGGTGAAGAGGAAATTGGAGAGAATTTCCTTGCCGTACTTGGTATGGCGCACCTCAGGGTGGAACTGCGTGGCAAAGAACTTGCGCTCGGCGTTCTCCATGGAGGCAACCGGGCAGTTATCGCTTGCAGAGGTGATTGCAAACCCCTCGGGAACCTCGACAACGGCATCGCGGTGGCTCATCCACACGGTCTGCTCATCTGGAGTCCCATCGAGCAGCTTTGAATCGCCATTACGCTTGATGTCGGTATGACCGTACTCGCCCTTGTCGGTATGGCCAACCTTGCCGCCCAGCGTCACCGCCATAATCTGCTGACCATAGCAAAAGCCCAGAATGGGTAACCCAAGATCGAAGACTTTGGGGTCAATCGAAGGGGCATCCTCCGCATAGACGCTGGCAGGACCGCCAGAAAGAATGATGGCGGACGGATTTGCCGCTCTCATCTCCTCCGCGCTCGCATCGCAGCTGATGATTTCGGAATAGACGCCCAAGTCACGCACACGGCGAGCAATGAGCTGGCCGTATTGTGCGCCAAAGTCGACGACGAGAACCTTCTGTGTTTCCTGCTCGAGTTTGCCCATTGTGCCACTCCCCTATTTGCTCACGTTGAACTTAAAGTGCATGACATCGCCATCCTGCACGACGTATTCCTTGCCTTCCTGGCGCAGGCGCCCTGCCTCGCGGCAACCAGCCTCGCCACCATAGGCGATATAGTCATCATACGAGCAGGTCTCCGCCTTGATAAAGCCCTTCTCGAAATCCGTGTGGATAACGCCGGCGGCCTGCGGCGCCTTGGCGCCAATAGGGATGGTCCACGCCTTGACCTCCATCTCGCCAGCGGTGAAGAAGCTCTGCAGGCCGAGCAGGCGGTAGGCTGCACGGGCAAGACGGGCAAGACCAGATTCTTCAAGCCCGAGAGATTCGAGGTACTCCATGCGCTCTTCCTCATCGAGCTCGGTGAGCTCCGCCTCAACCTGAGCGCATATAGGCAGTGGTTTCTCGCCATCGATAGGGTCGAGGTCAGCTGCGACCATATCCTCATCCACGTTTGCAAGATAGAGCACCGGCTTCATCGTCATAAGGTGAAGAGGATAGATAGCCTTGCGCTCCTCTGGGGTCATCTCCATGGTGCGGGCAGGATTGCCCTCGTTGAGCCATGCATCCGCACGTTTGGCGATCTCGAACGCCGGAAGGTTTGCCTTGTCGCGCTTGGCGTCTTTCTCCAGACGCCCCAGAGCATGCTCGATGGTCCCAAGATCGGCGAGAATGAGCTCAGTGCGGATGGTTTCGACATCGCTCATAGGGTCCACGCAATCGTCAGCGCGCACGATATCGGGATCGGTAAAATACCGGACGACTTCGCAGATAGCGTCGGTTTCACGAATGTTGGCGAGGAACTGGTTTCCCAGCCCCTCCCCCTTGCTTGCACCCTTGACCAGGCCAGCAATATCCACGAACTCCACCGTCGCAGGCACAATTCGGCCAGGATGCACGATGTCTGCGAGCTTCTGCAGACGGTCATCGGGCACGGGGACAATGCCCACGTTTGGGTCAATCGTTGCAAAGGGATAGTTCGCTGCAAGCGCTCCCTGATTGGTAAGCGCATTGAACAAGGTGGATTTGCCGACGTTGGGCAAGCCCACGATGCCTATGGAAAGAGCCATGTGATTCAGTCTCCTTTTTCTTCAATCTTTAAGCAAGACCATACTACTCGTTCGAATGGCTTTGCGGAGTGGCAACCAACCAGACTGCCCCGACCTGCTCCCCCAGCAGCATCATTCCATATCCAGCCGCTGCTATAAACCGCACCACAGAAGCCTAGATCGATTCCTTGGAAGCACGCTCGGAGGATTGGTTATCTGCTTTGGACACAGGAATTTTCTCGGAAACGTTCTGAGATCCCAGAACCGCCTTCGCGGGGCCTTTTACATTTGTCATATCCTCTTTAAATGTCTGCGCTGCCTGAGCAGCATGCTCAGCTTCGCTCTGCTCAAGGATTGCCTTGTTCTCTTCGCTATCGAACTGGCCCTTTCCACCCGTGATATTGATGCAAATGGCACCAATGAGGAATGGCACCCAAAAGATAAGACCACGGTACACGAGGGCAATGGCTGCGGCCGCCGCCTCATCTGCGCCATAGGACGTTAGGATGATGGCGAGCAGAATCTCAACCGCGCCAATGGTCTGCGGAATGAAGGTGGCGATGACAAAACCCGCGACATAGGAGCCAATGAGCAGCGGGATATTGGTAAATCCGAAGGCGAAGCCAACGCAGTTGAAGCAGAAGCAATCACAGGCGTGAAGCAAAACCATACGTGCAAACATGATGAGAAGCACACGCGGACGAGTAAAGGCAAGCCGCGCCGCCTCATGGAAGGACGCGGCAATCCGGTCTGCCCATGGATTCATGGGGTCGTGATGGAACCTCAAGAGAAACTTGTTTGCCCACCGCTCAGCCCATCTGAAGAGACGAAGCTCCTTATCGGGGCTCTTGTAGGCGAGTGTGAAGATAGAACCGAAGCCCACAATCATAAAGACGACAATGAGCCCACCTGCAGCAAGAAGGGGCGTGAGCTGACCGGTAATGGCTAAAATCGCAAAGCCGATGAGCATGACCACAGCGAAACCGCCATAAAACCCGACCTTCTCCACGAAGACCACGGAGACGGATTTACCCATGTCAAGACCCTGCTTATGCGACCAGACAGCGATGACGACAGAACCTGCCATGCCAGCGGTCGGCGCAGCGTCGTTGGCAAAGGTCACAGAAAAAGCCAGGGGAAGCGCAGCGCCATAGGTGACCTTCTCGCCAATGCATCTGAAAATGGCCTGGTAGGCATAGGCATGGGTGCCATAGCGGCCAAAGAGTCCTGCCACAGCAAGCGCGAAGGGAAGGAATTGGACATTACGAATTGTCTGCACGAACGTGTCGAGCTCATTATGCTTCACGATAAGCACAACAATGACAACGCACGCGACAATCGCGGGGAGAATCTTGTTCCAGTTCTTGCGCACAGAGCTCCTTTAGGAGAAAAACGCGTGAATATGCAAAGTATAGCTATGCTTGGTTTTTCATGCTACCCACGGCAGAATCAGCAGACTTGCTACTGCCCGCTTGCCTTCGAACTACTTGCTCCTGCAGAGCTCGTCGAGTTGGTGCTAGAAACGTTCGACCCAGACTTCGTAGAATTTGCCGCGCTGTTTGAGACGTTAGATCCAGAAGTCGCCGCGTTCGTATTGCTGGAAGCGGCTGCATCGCCAACCGTGGAGACATCCACTGCCGCCGAATCCCCATTGAGCGTTGTCGCAAAGCTGACGCCATCGCCTGAGAGTTTGCTGCTGTAGGTGTTGAGGTTGGTAAGCACCGAGGTTGCCTCATCGCCCGTGAGCGGAGTGGGCTGGAACACGTTGCGCGTAGAAATCGAACTCACAGAGCAGGGCACGACATCCATCTGACTCTTGGTCGTATCGTCGATGACAAGCTGGCCGTTGCGGAAGGTGAAGGTCTGCTGGAAGATCATCGTCTGATATTCGGCGGGGTTGTCATTTCCGCCAAAGCAGAAGTTGCCAAGCGAATAAGCAATGTAGCTGCCGTTATAGTACTCGACGCCCTGAATGACGTGCGGATGCGCGCCAAGCACGAGGTTGGTGCCGGCATCAACCGCGGCATGGGCGAGCTTGACCTGATCGGTATCTACATCGTGCGTACCCTCGGTGCCCCAGTGGAACATACCGATGATGAGGTTGCAGCCCTGCCCTTGGAGCTCGGCCACGTCGGACTGCATGAGAGACAGCGCATCGTCATAGCTGTTCAGGGCGTTGATCCCGTAGAGGCCGATCTTGATGTCTCCGCTGGTGAAGGTGTTCACGCGGTCAAAGCCAAAGGTCGTGATACCCGCATTTTCGAGGTTGGTCTTCGTGTCCTCGTAGGCCTCAGTGCCGTAGTCGAAGGAATGGTTGTTTGCCACGCTCGCCGCCTCGACGCTGCCTTCAGAGAGAATATTGGCATACGACGGGTCTCCGCGGAAGGCGAACGTCTTCTGCGCGCGCTGCCCGCGCGTAGAGAGCGTTCCCTCAAAATTGCAGATGGTCAGCTGGTCTTTGGAGAGGATATCTGAGACATTCGAGAAGAAATAGGTGTCGTCGGTGTCTTCATAGACCGCATTGAAATTGGTGTCTGAAGGGAAATTGATATCCGCACCAAGCGTGCAGTCCCCCACTGCCGAGATAGTGATGGTTTGAGTTCCGCCCGTTGCGGCAGATGAGGTTGTGGTTGCCTCCGTTGTGGCAGAGCTCGTCTCCGCTGACTGCTCTTCCTCTTGCGCCGGGAAAATGCCGCCGCATGCGAATTGCTTGATACAGAGCACAAAGATGAGTGCAATGAGAACGATGAGGATTATGCGGCCGATATTGCCATGTGGACCATGACCATGGCCGTCGCCGTAGATCATGCTGCGGGGGTCGGTATCGTAGGTGTAGATGCCGCTACGGTAGTTGGTATCGACCTTTCCATAATCCAAGCTGGCGTTCTCGCTGCCCCTCCGACGGCTTTCGCCTTCCACTGTTCTGCGGGAATTCCGCCTGTTTTCGTTGTAGGGAT
>CADBRF010000064.1 GCA_902796975.1 uncultured Coriobacteriaceae bacterium | reverse complement strand
GGCCTTGCGACGTAAAGAGATGAACTCGGGAATCTTGCCCTCCTCATCCTCTTCCTTGCGCAGCTGACGCTCGTAGGAGAGTTCGCATTTGAGCAGGTTCTTCTTCGTGGCGGGCAGAACGAGAATTTCGCCATTGGCGCGGAGACGGAGTAGATAGCCATCTTTCGTGTAGTAAGAACGCTTATGGCGCTCGGTGAGCTTGGCGAAAATGGCCCATGTGGACTTGATGTTGGTCACGCCGTATTCTTCACCTCCGTCAAGCACGAAATGGAAATCGGTGAGGCCTTTGAGGGGGATGTCCACGTCGAAAGCGCTGCCCGTCCCCTGAACAGGCCCGTTGTAGGCGTAGACCACGTAGGGGTCGCAGGAGAAGAACTCAGGATAGATTTTCTGTCCGTTAGAGAGCGCGATGTAGAGCTTGTATTGACTGCCGAGCTGGGGAGTTGCGGCAACGCCCGAGAGGTGCAGGGTGTTGTGGCTGATGCTCAACGTGTAGATGTGCAGATAACGATGGAGGTTTACGGAAATGCTCAAGCCGTCGAGATAATAGTACCTGCCATTGCTTTCCAAGTGGGAGTTGCGAGTGAACTCATCTGCGCCATGCTTGACCTTGAAGATCATGAGCTTGACAACCCAAGGAGTGTGCTTGAGTTTCTGGATGACGTCATCTTCGATATCTGCGAGCATCCGGTCGACATAGCCACAATAAGTTGCCCTCTCTTCCTCTGTGAGATAACGGGGAAGAGGTCTCTTGAGAACCCAGCAGGATTCATAGAGCACGGTGTACTGGATGAAGCGCGGGATATACCCAAGGCGTTCCTTTGCAATCTCCATAATGGGGAAGATGAATTCCACAGGACGCTCGAGGTAGCGTGCTTTGTTGCCAGCATCGATATCGGAGAGAGCAGTGCCGTCGTTGCGTTTGCGGTAATGGAGCACGCATGAGCGAAGCACGCCATACGCTTGCTTGTTCAAAAGAACCGAGCACATGACCAGCGCGTCTTCGGAATGGGAGAGACGCTCGTTGAATTGCTCGCGGAGGAGGACGTCGGACTTGACGATGCAGGTGCCCGACATCATCTGCGGGAACCAGAACTCCTCTGTGAGGTCGACGACTCGGTCGCCCTTCTCAAACCGGTAATCAAGCGGATGGCCGAAGCCCTCCTGAGCGTCGAAGAAATCAAGGCGGCAGGAGACGAGGTCGATTTCGTCTTGGTGTGCGTCGAGAAAATCACAGGCGTCTTTAAACGCGTTGGGCGCCCACTTGTCGTCGGAGCCTGTAAAGTTGGCATAGGCGCCTTTGACTGCTTTGAGGCCTGCGTTGCAGGCACTTGCTACGCCGCCGTTTTCCTTCTCAATATAGGTGACGTTCTCGGGGTATTTTGCAAGATAGCGCTTGGAGATATCGCCAGAGGAGTCGGTGCTGCCATCGTTGACGAGGATGAGCTGGATATTTTCGAACCCGATGGTCTGGTTGACGATGGACTGAAGAGTTTCGTCCAGATACTTCTCCGTATTGTAGATGGGGACGATAACGGAAAGTCTGAAGGTCTTCTCTCCGGTTGTCTGCTCAGTTGCCATGTTCTCTGCTTTCTGTTCTGGTTTAGCTATCGATGTGCCTTGCTATTTCTATTCTGCCTGCGTCCAAGGGTCACATGGAGTTGCCCACTCCATAACGGTCTTGAACGGATTCTTCTCGTCGAACTCGAAGGCCGCTTGCGCATCGTCAATGGTCTCCACCTTGAAGACGTGCTGGACGATATTGCGTACGCGGCGCGCAAAATCCTGGTCTTTGAACATCTCGACCGCCATCTCGAAATCTTCCTTGCTCGACCGGGAGTTGCCCTGCAGGGTGAGACCCTTCTCGAGCACCATCCGGGTGCTGATGGGCACGGGCTGCTCGGAGACGCCCATAAGGCTGATGACGCCTTGGGGGCGGATGCAGTCGATGATCTGGTCTATCGCGCTGGTGGAACCAGATGTCCCGCCCACACATTCGAAGGCGTGATCAACGGGTGGGAAACCCTCTTCCACGTCTTTGAAATCCTTGCGGATATTGAAGCGCTCGTCCACGAAATCGAACTTGATGAGCTTGGAATCGTGCGTGCCGAAGACGCTAATCTTGATGTCCGGGTACTTTTGGTGGAGAACCGCGGCCATGAGGTAGCCAACTGCGCCGTCTCCCCAGATGCCCACATGGTGGTTGCGGTCAACGTGGCGCACCTGGTCAAATGCCTCGATGGCGTTGCAGCAGACGCTCGTGAGTTCTGCCATCACGGCAACCAGCGGGTCGATGCCCTCGAAAGGGACGAGGCGCTCTGCCGGCATGATCACGTAATCGCGCATGAAGCCATCGGCGCTGGAAGAGCAAAAGCGGGAGGCGCGGGAGTAGTTCTCCTTGCTCACCGTGTCTGCGTCGGAGTAATCGGGCAGGTTAGGAACCATCACAACGTTCTGGCCCGCCTTGAAAGTGCCCGTGGCGTCTTCCACGACCGTGCCCACGGCCTCGTGGATGAGCGCCATGGGGAGCTTCTTGCGGAGGGCCTCTGGGTCGCGTCTGCCGGACCAATACCGCTGGTCAGCAGCGCAGATGGAGAGGAAGGTCGGGCGGATGACAGCGCATTCGCGTGGAATGTCGGTGCCGGCGCTGTTGGTCTCGAAAACCCCGGGTTTGACCAGACGGTAGATGTTGTTGTTCATGCCTTGTCTCCTGTGCGCTAAAGGTGGAGCTCGCCATCGAGGATGCTGCGGGCAATGCGAATATCGTGCGGCGTGGTTATCTTGATATTGGAGTATTCGCCCATCACCAGACTCACGGGTTTGCCGCAGAAGGCGTAGACCTTGCAGGCGTCGGTGAGCTGGGCTTTTTGCTCCTCGGTGAGGGAGGCGAAGGCTGCGCGGTACTCCTTGATGAAGAAGGTCTGCGGCGTCTGCCCCTGATAGTATTCAGACCGGTTGGGGATGGTATCGATGAGGGCGCCGTCTCTGCTCACCACGATAGTATCGGTGGCGGGCACGACGGTATCAACGCAGCCGGTTTCAAGTGCGCGCTCGATGTTCTCCTCGATGATGCGCTCGGTCACGAAGGGACGCACGGCATCGTGGCTCACGAGGAGG